>NZ_CM143297.1:4397500-4603768 GCF_054958705.1 Bordetella sp. MIP270_01_BMS
TTAGGAAGAAGCACAACGAAAGTGTGTTCATGCAGTAGCTGGCTTGATTGCCGGTGAAGATGAGCACGGGTTGTGATTGCATAGATTTGTTCCAAGTTCTCAAGATCTCGTGCTTGATTGGCGAGATGGCTTTGAAACTTATGAACGGCACAAACGCGAAACATATCAGCGTCCTATAAGACTTCAGTGTTATAGGATCAAGCGACTAAGTGCATATGGTGGATGCCTTGGCGATCACAGGCGAAGAAGGACGTGGTAGCCTGCGAAAAGCTGCGGGGAGCTGGCAAACAAGCTTTGATCCGCAGATGTCCGAATGGGGAAACCCACTGCAGCGATGCAGTATCCCTGGCTGAATACATAGGCCAGTGGAGGCGAACCGGGTGAACTGAAACATCTCAGTAACTCGAGGAAAAGACATCAACCGAGATTCCGAAAGTAGTGGCGAGCGAAATCGGAAGAGCCTTTACGATTTAGCAGATCAGGTAGTCGAACGGAATGGAAAGTCCGGCCGTAGCAGGTGATAGCCCTGTAGACGAAATCTGGTTTGTGGAACTAGGCGTAAGAGAAGTAGGGCGGGACACGTGAAATCCTGTCTGAAGATGGGGGGACCATCCTCCAAGGCTAAATACTCGTGATCGACCGATAGTGAACCAGTACCGTGAGGGAAAGGCGAAAAGAACCCCGGAAGGGGAGTGAAATAGATCCTGAAACCGTATGCATACAAACAGTCGGAGCCTCTTTATGGGGTGACGGCGTACCTTTTGTATAATGGGTCAGCGACTTACATTCAGTGGCGAGCTTAACCGAATAGGGAAGGCGCAGCGAAAGCGAGTCCGAATAGGGCGATTTTAGTCGCTGGGTGTAGACCCGAAACCAGATGATCTACCCATGGCCAGGTTGAAGGCACGGTAACACGTGCTGGAGGACCGAACCCACTAGTGTTGAAAAACTAGGGGATGAGCTGTGGATAGGGGTGAAAGGCTAAACAAATCTGGAAATAGCTGGTTCTCTCCGAAAACTATTTAGGTAGTGCCTCAAGTATGACTGCGGGGGGTAGAGCACTGTTATGGCTAGGGGGTCATGGCGACTTACCAAACCATGGCAAACTCCGAATACCCGCAAGTCCAGCTTGGGAGACAGAGCACCGGGTGCTAACGTCCGGACTCAAGAGGGAAACAACCCAGACCGCCAGCTAAGGTCCCGAATTATCGCTAAGTGGGAAACGAAGTGGGAAGGCATAGACAGTCAGGAGGTTGGCTTAGAAGCAGCCACCCTTTAAAGAAAGCGTAATAGCTCACTGATCGAGTCGTCCTGCGCGGAAGATGTAACGGGGCTCAAGCGATAAACCGAAGCTGCGGGTGTGTACTTTGTACACGCGGTAGGAGAGCGTTCTGTAAGCCTGCGAAGGTGGCTTGTAAAGGCTGCTGGAGGTATCAGAAGTGCGAATGCTGACATGAGTAGCGATAAAGGGGGTGAAAAGCCCCCTCGCCGTAAGTCCAAGGTTTCCTGCGCAACGTTCATCGGCGCAGGGTGAGTCGGCCCCTAAGGCGAGGCAGAGATGCGTAGCTGATGGGAAGCGGGTTAATATTCCCGCACCGTCGTACAGTGCGATGGGGGGACGGATCGCGGAAGGTCATCAGGGTGTTGGAAGTCCCTGTTGCTGCATTGGAGAAGGCGCTTTAGGCAAATCCGGGCGCGTAATTCAAGGGTGTGGCACGAGGTCCCATGTGGACCGAAGTGATTGGAAGTGGTTCCAAGAAAAGCCTCTAAGCTTCAGCTGTACGAGACCGTACCGCAAACCGACACAGGTGGACGGGATGAATATTCCAAGGCGCTTGAGAGAACTCAGGAGAAGGAACTCGGCAAATTGATACCGTAACTTCGGGAGAAGGTATGCCCCATTAGGGTGAAGCGCTTGCGCGCGGAGCTTGAAGGGGCCGCAGAGAATCGGTGGCTGCGACTGTTTATTAAAAACACAGCACTCTGCCAAGACGAAAGTCGACGTATAGGGTGTGACGCCTGCCCGGTGCCGGAAGGTTAAGTGATGGGGTGCAAGCTCTTGATCGAAGCCCCGGTAAACGGCGGCCGTAACTATAACGGTCCTAAGGTAGCGAAATTCCTTGTCGGGTAAGTTCCGACCTGCACGAATGGCGTAACGATGGCCACACTGTCTCCTCCTGAGACTCAGCGAAGTTGAAGTGTTTGTGATGATGCAATCTACCCGCGGCTAGACGGAAAGACCCCATGAACCTTTACTGTAGCTTTGCATTGGACTGTGAACCGGCCTGTGTAGGATAGGTGGGAGGCGCAGAAACCGAGTCGCCAGATTCGGTGGAGCCGACCTTGAAATACCACCCTGGTTTGTTTGCGGTTCTAACCTTGGTCCGTTATCCGGATCGGGGACAGTGCATGGTAGGCAGTTTGACTGGGGCGGTCTCCTCCCAAAGCGTAACGGAGGAGTTCGAAGGTACGCTAGGTACGGTCGGAAATCGTGCTGATAGTGCAATGGCATAAGCGTGCTTGACTGTGAGACTGACAAGTCGAACAGGTGCGAAAGCAGGACATAGTGATCCGGTGGTTCTGAATGGAAGGGCCATCGCTCAACGGATAAAAGGTACTCTGGGGATAACAGGCTGATACCGCCCAAGAGTTCATATCGACGGCGGTGTTTGGCACCTCGATGTCGGCTCATCTCATCCTGGGGCTGTAGCCGGTCCCAAGGGTATGGCTGTTCGCCATTTAAAGAGGTACGTGAGCTGGGTTTAAAACGTCGTGAGACAGTTTGGTCCCTATCTGCCGTGGGCGTTGGATACTTGACGGAGCCTGCTCCTAGTACGAGAGGACCGGAGTGGACGTACCTCTGGTGTACCGGTTGTCATGCCAATGGCATTGCCGGGTAGCTAAGTACGGAAGAGATAACCGCTGAAGGCATCTAAGCGGGAAACTCGTCTGAAGATTAGGTATCCCGGGGACTTGATCCCCCTGAAGGGTCGTTCGAGACCAGAACGTTGATAGGTCGGGTGTGGAAGCGCAGTAATGCGTTGAGCTAACCGATACTAATTGCCCGTGCGGCTTGATCCTATAACTCTGCAGGTTTTGTAGACCTGGTATGAGCGCGTAGCGACAAGTGCCGTTCAAAGAAATAACCTTCACAATCGCTGCTCAGGGCTGCCCCCCTGACAGCTCGATGTGCTTCTTCCAAATTGGGGTGCGCAGACCCACCGTCTGCCCGCCCAACCGTTTACGCTTGACGACCATAGCAAGGTGGTCCCACTCCTTCCCATCCCGAACAGGACAGTGAAACGCCTTCGCGCCGATGATAGTGGACATTCGTCTGTGAAAGTAGGTCATCGTCAGGCTCTTATCCCGCAAAACCCCAGCACCCATACGTGCTGGGGTTTTGTCTTTGGCGCGCCAGTCAACGCCCGCCAAACCAACCGTCCCACCCATACGAACGCGTACCGCGCAGCAGCCGGCGTAGCGGATGCGTCCAAACACGGCGCCAGGCCGCTGCCTCGACACGATCGCATGCTGAACCGTGCGCATGCGCTGGGCGCGGCAGCGGATTTCCCGTGGCGGCCGATTCGCCTGATCGTGCCCTACGCAGTGGGTGGCACGACGGATCTGGGTGCGCGCCAGTACGCGGATTTGCTTGGGCGAGCGCTGGGACAGTCGGTCGTCGTCGAGAATAAGGCCGGCGCGTCCACCAACATCGGAAACCGCCTGGTGGCCGAAGCGGAACCGGACGGCTACACCTTGCTCTACAGCACGGGCCAGATGACCCAGACGGTTACCTTCGGTCCATTCCCCGCCATCGATCCGGCGGAATCGCTCGAACCCGTCAGCCTGGTGTTGACGTCGCCGCAGATGATTGCCGGCAACAATGAGCTGAAGTTCTCGACGCCGGAGGGGCTGATCGAAGCCGCTCGTGCCAATCCTAATGGCATCAGCATCGCGTCCCCGCAACTCCAACTCTACGTCAGTCTGCTTTCGACGCAGGCGGACATCGACTTGCTGCATGTCCCGTGCAAGGGCGGCGCGCCGGCCGCCACTGACACGATAGGTGGCCGCACCCATCTGGTGATGGGCCAACCTCCGGTACTGCTGCCGTTCATCCGCACAGGTGCGCTCAAGCCCATTGCGATGGTGTCCAAGGCACGCAACCCCGCGCTGCCTGACGTACGTACCTTTGCAGAGGCCGGCGTTCCGGATCTGGAACTGGTGACCTGGAATGGCGTGTTTGCGCCGAAGGGCACACCGCCAGACCGGATCGAACGCCTGGCCGCGGCGACCCGGGTCGCATTGGGGGATCCTGCTTTGGCGCGTCTGGCGGATGAGGGCTTGATGATACAGGCCAGCACGCCGGCAGAGCTGGGCCGGCGCGTCGTGGAGGACATGCGGTCATGGAGACAGATGGCGGATCAGTATCCTGAACTGGTGCAGCGACGATGAGCGCGACGAAGCCCGTCATTGGTGTAACACAAGGGGAAGAAAGCATGCAGGCTCAATCTGATGCAGGCGTACCGGGCGCACGCTGATCGGGTTCAGGAAGCGTACCCTAGCGCAGGAAGCGTAGCCCTGCCGCAGCGCGGAAGCCCGGGTAAGGCGCGAGGGCCTGCGCCTTCCGGGCGTGGCACTTCAGTGTTGTTCGCCGTCGAGGTAGAGCCAGATGCCGTCCTGGCGGACAAAGCGGCTTTTCTCGTGCAAGCTGTGCACGCGCCCTTCCTGTCGGAAGCGTGCGACGAATTCCACGGTTGCATGGGTGGCGTCTTGCTGCGCGTGTTGCTTGACCTGCAACCCCAGCCACTTGAGGCCAGGTTCGTTGGGCGATAGCTCGGCCGGCCGCGTGTCCGGGTGCCAGGTGTCGCGCAGATACTGCAGTTCGTCGAACACGAAGGCGCTGTATCGCGATCGCATCAGTGCGACGGGAGTGGGCGCCTGCAGGCGCAGCGGCCCGCTATGCCATTGACCGCAGCAGCGAGCGTAGTACACGCCGCTACCGCACGGACAGTATCGATCCAGGCCTGGACTCATGCGTCTGCAACTGGGCTGGCTGGGAAATCAGCTGTACATGAACAGCATGATCCAGACCGCGATCATGGCTGCCAGCCCTACCCAGCACGAAGCCCAGAAACCCACGATGGGCGCCTTCACGCTGAATGGCACGCGCTTTGGCTCGACATGGCTGAGCAGGGCGTTGGCCCGGGCGAACAGGCCGAAGTTGAAACCCGGAAATGCCAGCCGGAAGAAGTAGTCCTGCAGGATGGCCGTCTTGATCACCAGCGGGAACCGGCGGAATGGCCCATGTTTCAGCAGGGGATGTTGCATCGTCTGGTTGATGTGGTCGACGCGGACAAAAAACACCAGCAGCGCGCAGATGGAGCAGACCAGAAAACACAGAGTGACGAGACTGAAGGCGTAGGCGAGAACTTGCGTGGGCATGAAATTCTGGGAGTATGGAGTAGTGACTGGGCGCGCTTGGGGTCAGCCGCGGGTCTGGCCGTCGCCATTGAGCACCCACTTCAAGGTGGTGAGACCTTCCAGGCCGACCGGGCCTCGCGCGTGCAGGCGGTTGGTGGAAATGCCGATCTCGGCACCCAGACCGTATTCGAAGCCGTCGGCGAAGCAGGTGGGCAGGTTGACGTATACCGAACTGGAATCGACTTCGCGCTGGAAGCGCTGGGCGGCGGACAGATCTTCGGTGACGATGGAATCGGTGTGACCCGAGCCCCAGCGCGCAATGTGTTCGATGGCCTGGTCCAGCGAGTCGACGACGCGCACCGCCAGGATGGGAGCCAGGTATTCGGTGGCCCAGTCTTCGTCGGTGGCCGGCTTGGCGCCGGGTACGATCTGCTGCGTGCGCGGGCAGCCCCGCAACTCGACGCCGTGCGTGCTGAACGCGGCCGCGAGCCGGGGCAGAATGGATACGGCGGCGCCGGCATCGACCAGCAGGGTTTCCATGGCGCCGCATATGCCGTAACGGTATGTCTTGGCATTGAGCGCGATGGTCAGGGCTTTGTCGGGGTCGGCCGCCGCGTCGATGTAGACATGGCAGTTGCCGTCGAGATGCTTGATGAGCGGCACGCGGGCTTCGCGGGCGAGGCGGGCGATCAGGCCCTTGCCACCGCGCGGTACGATCACGTCGATGTGCTCGGTCATGGTAATGAGCTTGCCCACGGCTGCGCGGTCAATGGTGCTGACCACCTGCACGGCTTCGGCGGGCAGGGCGGCGGCCTGCAGGCCAGCCTGCACGACGCGACCCAGCGCTACGTTCGAATGCACCGCTTCGCTGCCGCCGCGCAGTATGGTGGCATTGCCTGACTTCAGGCACAGCGCCGCTGCGTCTATGGTGACGTTGGGACGCGATTCATAGATGATGCCGATCACGCCCAGAGGCACGCGCATCTGCGCGACGCGCATACCATTGGGGCGCACCGCGCTGGCGGTGGTGGTGCCTACGGGGTCGGGCAAGGCGGCAACCTGGCGCAGCCCTTCGGCCATGAGATCGAGCGTCTTGTCGGCAAGTGTGAGGCGGTCGAGCAACGCAGGTTCGAGCCCCGCCGCGCGGGCCGCGTCGACGTCCTGGGCATTGGCGGCCTTGAGCTCGACGCGGCTGTCCAGCAGGCAGTCTGCCATGGCGTGCAGCGCCTGGTTCTTTGCGGCGCCGCTGGCGCGCATCATGGCACGCGAGGCGCGGCGGGCGTTCTCGCCCAGGGCGAGCATGGCGGTGTCGATGTCGGAATCAGGCATCTGGTTATTGTGCATGGTGTCGGTGCGGCGCATCGCGCCGGCGGAGAGTTTGAGTTTAGCGTGTCGGGGCAGGCGTCAGGGCCGGCCGGCGGCCGCGACACGCAGCGCTAGGCGCGTCATTTCTTCCCAGGGGTCGGACAGCCTTCCTGGCACGCTCAAGCCCTTGATGAGCCGATCGACTTCATGCGCGTGCTGCACGGCAGCGGGCCAGGCGCGCGCAGGCACACGACCCAGGGCCTGCGTCGCCAGCCGCTCGTGCGCCCCGAAAATGCGCAGCCTGCGCATCAGCGCCCCGGCGTCCTGGCCGGCGGCGCGCGCTTGCGCCACGCGTGCCAACAGGCGGATTTCGTCGCCTACTGCCCACAATACCAGCGGCAGGGCTTCGCCTTCAGCGCGCAGCCCGGAAATCATGCGCACCGTGCGTGGGGCGTCGCCCGCCAGCATGGCGTCGCGCAACCCGAAGACGTCGTACCTGGCCACATTGAGGACGGCGCGTTCGACATCTTCGGCGGCCAACTGCCCTTCCGGATACTGCAGCGACAGTTTCTGGATTTCCTGGTGGGCCGCCAGCAAATTGCCTTCGACCTTGTCGGCCATCCATTGCAGCGTGGCGTTGTCGGCGCGCTGGTTCTGCCGTGCCAGCCGGGCACCTATCCATGCCGGCAGCCGCGTGCGTTCGATGGTGGGCAGGTCGACCATGACGCCGCTCTGGGCGAGCGCCTGGACCCATTTGGAATCGCGGGTGGCTTTGTCTAGGCGCGGGAGCGCCACCAGCAGCAGCGTGTCGGGGTCGGGCTGAGAGGCGGCCTGCTCGGCCAGCCGGGTCAGCGTATCGCCGCCCGTCTTGCCGGGCTTGCCGGTGGGCAGCTTGATTTCAAGTATCCGGCGGTCGCCGAACAGCGAGACGCTCTGCGTGGCGGCGGCGACGGCGCTCCAGTCGCTGCGTGCATCCATGACCATGGTGGTGCGGTCGGTGTACCCGGCCGCGCGCGCGGCGGCTCGCAGTGCATCGATGGCCTCGGTGACGAGCAGGGGTTCATCGCCCGAGACGGTGTACAGCGGCGCCAACCGCTGGCCCGCACGCTGCAGGTGGTCGGCCAGCCGGTCGGCATCGAGCGCCTGCGCCATGGCTTACCGGACGCCCGTGCCAGGTGCGCCTGGCGTCTGCCAAGTTTCGGGTTCGGCGTCGGCAGGCGCGGCGTTGGGATCGTAGACGGGAAAGTCGGCGTCGCCCTGTCCGTCCGCGGCAGCTGCGGCGGCGACGCGCACGTCGGGCGCGGTCAGGCGCCGCAGCAGCCGGCCGACCAGGGACTGCTGCATGGACAGGTACAGGCTTTCCATCTGGCTCTGCTTGGCCTGAACGACCTGATCGTCGTAGGGCATTTCGCGATACACCGACAAGGTTGTGTCGGGCAGCAGCGCGACACCCTTGTTGGTGATGAGCCTGAAGGTGAAGATGATGCCGAGCTCGTATTCTTCGACCCGCCCCTGGGCGTTGAGCGACACTTCGCGCAGCGTGCGTTCGTTGCGGATCACCTGCAGAATGGCCTGTGCCTGGGCCGTGTCATCGACCAGGGTAGTGTTGGGCGAGGCCGCACGCAAGGCTCGCCGTATGTCGGCGCCGAAACGGGTGTTGTCATGAACACCGACGTACATTGTGTCGAACGGCAGTGGCGTCACGCCACGCAGTGCGAACCCGCACGCCGCGAGCAGCATGACGACCGCCAGGCTGGCGGCGCGCAGCAGCCAGCGGGAAGGAGAGCGTTGCGGAGCGTGCGGGGCAGTTTGCATGTGTGGCCTCTTCAACCTACGACGTTGACCAGCTTGCCCGGCACGACGATGACGCGCTTGGGCGGCCGGCCTTCGAGGAAACGGGCGACTTCTTCCTGGGCCGCGGCGATCTGCTCGATTTCGGCCTTGGATGCCTGGGCGGCCACCCGGATGGAGCCGCGGAGCTTTCCGTTGACCTGAAGCACGAGTTCGAGTTCGTCGGCGACCAGCGCGGCCGGGTCGACCTGGGGCCAGGGAGCGTCGAGCAGGTCGCCCATGGCTTGCGCGTACCCCAGCTCGCGCCACAGCATCCACGTGAGATGCGGTACCACGGGATACAACACGCGAAGCAGAATGCCCAGGGTTTCGGCGCGCGCAGCGTCGGCCGGCGCACCTTCAGGCAGCTCGGCGCTGTCCATGGCGTTGAGCATTTTCATGCACCCGGACACCACGGTGTTGTACTGGATGCGCTGGTAGTCGTAATCGGCTTGCTTGAGCAGCCCGTGGATTTCGCGGCGCAGGTCTTTGACCGGCGCGGGGGCCTGCGACCAGTCTGCCGTGGTGCCCTGGGCGCGTGCGACGGCCTCGCGTTGCGCATAGCAGTACGACCAGAGCCGGCGCAGGAACCGGTTGGCGCCGTCGACGCCGGAATCGGACCATTCGAGGGTCTGCTCGGGCGGGCTGGCGAACATGACGAACAGGCGCGCGGTGTCGGCGCCCAGGGTGTCGATGAGCGCCTGCGGATCGACACCGTTGTTCTTGGACTTGGACATGGTGCCCACGCCGCCGTACTCAACGTCGGAGCCGTCGGCCTTCAGGCGGGCGCCCGTGATGGCGCCCTTGGCGTCGTAGATGTTTTCGACTTCTTCGGGCCAGAAGTATTCGATGCCGCCCATGGCATTCTTGCGCGAATAGATGTGATTGAGCACCATGCCCTGGCAGAGCAGCTTGGTAAACGGCTCGTCGAACTTCAGCATGCCCAGGTCGCGCATGACGCGCGTCCAGAAGCGGGCGTAGAGCAGGTGCAGCACTGCATGCTCGATGCCGCCGATGTACTGGTCCATGGGCATCCAGTAATCGTTGCGGGCATCGACCATGGCCTGGTCATTGCCCGGCGAGGTATAGCGCATGAAATACCACGACGAATCGACGAAGGTGTCCATGGTGTCGGTTTCGCGGCGCGCGGGCTTGCCGCAGCTGGGGCATGAACACGACAGGAATGCCTCGTTCTTGGCCAGCGGATTGCCGCTGCCATCGGGAATGAGGTCGTCGGGCAGTACGACGGGCAGATCCTGCTCGGGAACGGGTACGGGGCCGCAGTCGGCGCAGTGGATGATGGGGATGGGGGTGCCCCAATAGCGCTGGCGTGAGATGCCCCAGTCGCGCAGGCGCCAGGTGGTTTGCTTTTCACCCAGGCCCTGCGCGGCGAGGTCGGCGGCAATGGCATCTACAGCGTCGCTGTAGGACAGGCCGTCGTACTTTCCTGAATTGACGGTGCGGCCGTTCTGCTTGTCGCCGTACCATTCTTGCCAGGCGTCGTCGGAATAGGCTTTGCCTTCGACCGCCACGACCTGGCGGATCTCGAGCTGGTACTTCTTGGCGAAGGCGAAATCGCGCTCGTCGTGGGCCGGCACGCCCATGACCGCGCCGTCGCCGTAGCTCATGAGCACGTAGTTGCCGACCCAGACGTCGACAGGCTCGCCGGTGAGCGGGTGCGTGACCTTGAGACCCGTAGGCATGCCGGCTTTCTCGCGGGTGGCGATTTCGGCCTCGGTCGTGCCGCCGACCTTGCATTGTTCAATGAATTCGGCGAGCGCGGCATTGGATTGGGCGGCATGCGCGGCAAGCGGGTGCTCGGGGGCGACGGCGCAGAACGTGACGCCCATAATGGTGTCGGCGCGCGTGGTGAACACGTACAGTTTGCCATCCTGGATGAGCTTGCCATCGCTGCCCGCGATGGTGTGCGGAAAGGCAAACCTCACGCCCTCGGACTTGCCGATCCAGTTTTCCTGCATGATGCGCACGCGTTCGGGCCAGCCCGGCAGGCCGGACTGGACCTGGTCGAGCAGCTCGTCGGCGTAGTCGGTAATGCGCAGGTAGTAGCCGGGAATTTCGCGCTTTTCGACCGGAGCGCCCGAGCGCCACCCGCGTCCGTCGATGACCTGTTCATTTGCCAGCACGGTCTGGTCGACTGGATCCCAGTTGACCACTTGCGTCTTGCGGTATGCGATGCCTTTTTCGAGCATCTTGAGGAACAGCCACTGGTTCCATTTGTAATATTGCGGGTCGCATGCGCACATTTCGCGCGACCAGTCGATGGCCAGACCCATCGCCTTCATCTGCTTCTTCATGTAGGCGATGTTGTCGTAGGTCCATTTGGCGGGCGGCACCTTGGACTTGATGGCAGCGTTTTCGGCCGGCATGCCGAAGGCATCCCAGCCCATGGGCATGAGGACGTTGTAGCCGCGCATGCGCAACTGCCGGGCCATCATGTCGTTGATGGTGTAGTTGCGCACATGCCCCATGTGCAGCTTGCCGCTGGGATACGGCAGCATCGAGCAGGCATAGAATTTGGGCTTCGGGGTGCCGTCGGCGTTGCGGGCGTGCTCGGTGACACGATAGACGTCGCGGGCCTGCCAGTCTTGTTGGGCGGCCGCTTCGACGGCGGTGGGGCTGTAGCGTTCCTGCATGGACCTGTGCGCGCTTCAAAAAAAGAGGAAGGGCCGTCGCGCAGCGGGCGCGGCGACGGTCAAACCATTCATTATAGAAGTACCTAGCCCTGGGTAGGCGGCGGGGGGATTTCCGGCACGCGCGATCCGGGCGCCAGCAGGGCGTAGCCCAGGGCGACCGTGCTCACCAGGGCGCCGCCGGCCGCCACGCCGGGCCAGCCGGCTCGCGCATAGAGGGCGGCCGACGCCAGGGAGCCGGCCGCGCCGCCGAGGAAGTAGCACGTCATGTACCCTGCCGTCAGCCGGCTGCGGGCGTCGGGGCGCAGCCGGTAGAGCGTGCTCTGATTGGTGACATGCACACCCTGGATGGCCATGTCCAGCACCACGATGCCGCACAGCAGCGCGGCCAGCGAATGCTGGCCCGCAGCCAGCAGGCCCCATGACCCCAGGAGAAGCGCCAGGCCGACCCGGGTGGCGAGATTGCCCTGGCCGCGGTCGCTGAGGCCACCGTAACGGTTTGCAGCCACGGCGCCGGCGGCGCCTGCCAGCCCGAACAGGCCGATGGTGGCATCGCCATACGAGTAGGGCGGCGTGGCGAGCAGGAAGGTCAGCGGCGTCCACAGCATGCTGAACGCCGCGAAGATCAGGGCACCCAGCAGCGAGCGTGCGCGCAACAGTGGCTCGCGCGCATACAAGTCGAAAATCGACCACAGCAGCCCCGCATAGTTGAGCGTGTTGGGCGTTTTATGGCGGGGCAGCACGCGCCACAGCGCGCCCGCCATGGCCAGCACCAGCACGGCCGCGACCCAGTACACGGTGCGCCAGCTGCCCAGCGTGGCCAGCATGCCGGCGAAGGTGCGTGCCAGCAGTATGCCCAGCAGCAGGCCGCTCATGATGGTGCCTACTGCCTTGCCGCGCTGGTCTGGTGCGGCAAGGGTTGCTGCAAAGGGCACCAGCACTTGCGCCACGACCGAAAGAAATCCGGTGATGGCCGTGCCGGCAAGCAGCATGGTCAGGCTGGTCGCGCAGGCCGACAGCAACAGGCCCGCCGCGCCAAGTGCGGTCATGATGACGATCAGGGCGCGCCGCTCGATCATGTCGCCCAGGGGTACCAGCAACAGCAGGCCGGCGGCGTATGACAGTTGCGCCGTGGTGACGATGCCGCCCGCCGCCGTTTCGGATATGCCGAATTGCTGCCCTATGGTGTGCAGCAGTGGCTGCATGTAGTAGTTGCTGGCCACGACCAGGCCCGTGGCTGCCGACATCAGCAGAATGACGGGCATCGTCAGAGTGGGAGGGGCGGAATCGTGGCGGGGGGACTGGCGGGACATCAGAGAATGGTGGGATGCAGCTGCGAGGATATGGCAGGGCAGGGGAAGCGGCGCGACCGGGAGTCAGGGCCGGGGATCGGCAAGGCACGGGACGCCGCGCCGGCGGAGAGCCCCTGAAACGGCAAGGCCCGCCTCTGGGGAGACGGGCCTTGCCGATGAGACTGTGCGGACAGGCGCTTATTGGGCGGCGTCTTTCAGTTTCTTCAGCGGACGAACCTTGACCTTGACCGAAGCGGGCTTGGCCGGGAACCAACGCTCTTCGCCGGTGAACGGGTCTTTGCCGAAGCGCTTGGCCTTGGCAGGCACTTTCTGCACGGTAACCTTGAACAGGCCCGGCAGCGCGAATTCGCCAGCGCCCTTCTTGTCGACCGAACCCAGCACGGCGCCTTCGAGGCCGGCCAGCACGGCCTTGACCGATTTGGCTTCGACGCCGGTTTGTTCAACCAGGTGGGCGATGAGTTGCGACTTGTTGAGAGCTTGCTTGATGGCGCGGGGAGCGGCGGCCGTCTTCTTCACGGCAGGCTTTGCGGCGGCCTTGGTAGCGGGCTTGGCGGCGGTTGCCTTCTTGGCCGGTGCCTTGACGGCGGTCTTGCTGACTTTCTTGGCGGGAGCTTTTGCTTTGGTAGCCATGGTCGAAATCCGTATGTTTGAGGACACGAGATAGCGCGGCACCGAAGATCGGCACTTGGCACCTCGCGCCCGATGATAGCGGAACTTCGTATTTGCGCGAGTATTTCATCACTGAGTCTTTGCAAAACCTGTTGTTTTCCCGACAAAAAAAGGCGTTTTCACGGCTTCGGAGCGCCAGCTGTCGATGCCGCTTCGCTCGCTGCACGCCGTTGAAAGTGCGCGTTTGCGGGCCCTGGCAGTATGCTTGGACGAGGCCGAGGCCACGCAGCAGCAGCGTGATATCGGCTGGATGCAGGTGATGCCTGCGCGCGCGGCGACTTGCAGGCGGGCGCGCCATCGTTCAAAAGGAAGAGATCATGGCCGTGGATATTCCAGGCTTTTCGTCGCCGGCAGCCGGGCCGGAAGCGCCGCTGGAATTGCTGGCGGCGTGTCATGAGCGCATGGAACGACAGTGTGCGACGCTGCGCCGGCTGTCCGTGCATGTGGCGACGCACGGGCCGGACGCGGCCGCGCAGACCGCCGCCGCGAGCGTGCTGCGGTATTTCGACACGGCGGCCCAGCATCATCATTGCGACGAAGAAGAAGATCTGTTTCCGGCGCTGATCGAATCCATGGCCGGGTCGGACGCCTGCTGCCTGCACGCCCTGGTCGAGGGCCTTGTGGCAGAGCATCGCCAGCTCGAACGCGCCTGGCAGGGGCTGCGCGGCGCCCTGCAGGCTTGCAGCAGCGGCCTGGCGGCCGCACTCGAACCGGAGCGCGTGGAGGAATTCTGCGCGCGCTACGAGGCGCATATCAAGCGTGAGAATGATGAGCTGCTGCCGATGGCGGCCCGACTCATCGACGATCGCGCGCTGGCCGAGATCGGCCAGGCCATGCGGGCGCGACGCGGCGGCGGCGCGGCGTGATGCGCGCGCCGTTGCGTGCGCCTGTGTAAGCGTTTACGCTAGACGCCCGCCAGGCGGGGAGTCCGGCTCTTGGCCGGCGTCGATGACAACAGGGTGAAGCAGCGCGTGAACAAGCTGGCAAGCAGGATATTCGGGACATGGGTGCACGAAGTCGACCGCGGCACGTTGCGGGCGGACGCGCTGGCCGGCCTGCTGGGCGCCTTGCTGGTCCTGCCTCAAGGCGTCGCGTTCGCCACGCTGGCCGGCCTGCCGCCCGAGTACGGTCTTTATTCGGCCATCGTGCCATGTGTGGTGGCGGCCCTGTTCGGATCGAGCCGCCATGTGGTGTCCGGCCCCACGAACGCCAATTCTCTGGCCCTGTATGCGGTGCTGGCGCCGCTGGCGATTGCGGGCAGCCAGTCGTATATACAGCTGGCGCTGGCCGTCACGATCCTGGTGGGCATCATGCAGTGGCTGGTCGGCACGCTGCGGCTGGGCTCACTGGCCAACTTCATTTCCCCGTCTGCCCTGTTCGGATTCACGAGCGGCGCGGCCCTTCTGATCTGCGTGCACGCGCTGAAAGATGCGCTGGGCCTGGGCTCGATCGAGGCGCATGGCGCCGGGGCGGTGCTGCTGGGACTGGCCCGCGGGCTGCCCGACATGCATTGGGGAGCGCTGCTGGTGGCGCTTTCGACCATTGCGGCATCGCTTGGGGTGCGCCGCTGGAGCCCTCGCAAGCCTCACATGCTGATCGGGCTGGCGGTGGGCACGGCGGTAGCGGCCGGCCTGAACGCCTGGGTGTACGAGCCGGACGGAAGACCTATCTCGGTACTGGGAACGCTGGCGCAGCCATGGCCGCCTTTTCATATTCCGGACATCGATTGGGGCAAGCTCCCCGACTTGCTCGGGCTTGCTTTCGCGCTGTCCATCGTGGCGCTGGCGCAGTCCATCTCCATCGCGAAGGCGGTGGCAATGCGTTCGGGCCAGACCATCGACGCCAACCGCGAGTTCATCGGCCAAGGGCTGTCGAACATCGTGGGCGGTTTTTTCTCGTCGTACCTGTCATGCGGTTCGCTGAATCGCTCTATTCCGAACTATGAAGCGGGTGCGCGCACGCCGATGGCAGCTGTGTTTGCCGCCGTTCTGCTGATCGTGCTGGTCACGGCCAGTGCCCAGCTGCTGGCGCGCATTCCCCACGCCGCGATTGCGGGGCTTTTGATCCTGGTTGCCTGGAATCTGCTGGACCTGCCGCGCTGGCGTCACGTTGCGCGGGTACAGCGCAGCGAGAGCCTGATCGCCCTGGCGACGTTGGTGGCTACCGTCACCATACGCATGGAAATGGCCATCCTGCTGGGCACTCTGTTGTCGCTGATGGTGTATCTGCACCGCACTTCGCATCCCGCCATGCGCGACATGGGTTTCGACGCGCGTGATCCGGATCGTCATTTCGCGGTGCTCGACGGCCTGCCGGACGCCTTGCCGGAATGCCCTCAGCTGAAGTTGCTGCGCATGGAAGGATCGGTGTACTTCGGCGCGGTGGCCCACGTCGCCGACCGGCTGCAGGCCTTGCGGTCTGCGCCCGCGCCTCAACGCCACCTGCTGGTCATGGCCAAGAGCATGAACTTCATCGATCATGCGGGCGCCCTGGTTTGGGAAGACGAATTGCGCAAGCGCCGCGCCGCCGGCGGCGATCTGTATTTTCACCGGCCTCGGCCGGCGGTGATGCAGATGTGGCGGCAGCTGGGGTTTATCGATCGACTCGGCGAAGATCATGTGTTTCCGGACAAGCGCACGGCGATCGCCGACATCTACATGCGGCTGGATCCTGCCATCTGCGCCGGATGCAGCGCACGGATTTTCCAGGAGTGCGGCCCCTTGGGATATGCCGGCCAGGCATCGGCCCGTACTTGCGAGTCGGACGTTGGCGAAGATCGCGGCGCCGCCCCGTCGTCCCAGGTTTGCAATCGCCCGCAGGCGGGCGCCGAGCCCCGGGTCAATTAGTGAATGGCCCTGGCCGCCCGTCCGGCCTTGGCTTACCGGACAGCGTCCAGCGGTTCGGACCCCAGATAGGCCGCGCGCACGCGGGCATCGGCAGCGATGGCGGCGGGCGTGTCTTCGGCGAGCACCTGGCCGCGCACCAGTACGACGATGCGATCGGCATGCTGAAACACCACGTCCAGGCTGTGTTCGGTGAACAGCACGGCGATGCGGCGGGTATCGGCCAGGTCGCGGGTGAGCTGCATCAGGGCGTGCCGCTCGCTCGTGGCCATGCCGGCGGTGGGCTCGTCCATGAGCAGCAGGCGCGGCGCGTGGGCCAAGGCCATGGCGAGTTCGACGCGCTTGACGTCGCCATAGGCAAGTTCGCCGCATTGCCGGCGTGCCTGGCTGGCCATGCCGACCTGCTCGAGCAGGGCGAGGGCTTCATCCGCGCCATACCGGTCGGCACGCCGCCAGCCGTTGTAAAGCCTGCGGTCGCGCGCCAGCAGCGCAGTCTGTACGTTTTCCTGGACGCTCATCGAACGAAACGTCGCGGCCGTCTGGAAGGTGCGGCCCACGCCGCGACGCCAGATCTGCTGCGGCCGCAGCCCCACCAGTTCATGGCCGTCCAGAAGCACCGAACCCGCGTCCGGCCGCATCTGTCCGCTGAGCGCGTTGAAGCAGGTGGACTTGCCTGCTCCATTGGGCCCGATGAGCGCCAGCATCCGACCCGCGGACAGCGAGAAAGATACGTTGTCGAGCGCCCGGATGCCGCCGAACGATTGGCGCAGGTCTTGCACTTGGAGCAGCGGCGCGTTCATGAGGCAGGGCTCCGTCGGATAAATCCGGCCAGGCCGTCGGGACGGGCCAGCACCAGTGCCAGCACCGCCATTCCCAGTACCGCATGCCAGTATTCGGTAAGGCGGGCGGCGGTGTCCTGCAGCCAGGTGTAGGCGAAAGCGCCCGCGAGCGGGCCTACCAGCGCCTGCACGCCGCCCAGCAAGACCATGACCAGGCCGTCGACCGACCTGCTGACGCTGAGTACGTCAGGGGCGATGCTGCCCTTGGAATAGGCATACAGGGAGCCCGCGAGGCCCGCGGCCAGGGCGGCGGCCGTAAAGCCTGCCCACTGCACCCGCTGCACGTCGATGCCGATGGCTTGCGCACGCAGGACCGAATCGCGCGCGCCACGCAGGGCATAGCCCAGCGGCGAAAAGATCAGTCGGCGCAGCCAGGCGATTGCGGCCACGCACAGCACCAGGCTGGCGTAGTAATAGGCGGGGCCGGATGCCAGCCAGTCGGACGGCCAAAGGCCTATCAAGCCGTTGCTGCCGCCCACGGCTTCCCACTGGTAGGCCAGGGCCCACAGGATCTGCGCGCATGCGAGGGTGAGCATGGCGAGATACACGCCCGACAGACGCACGCAGAACCAACCGAACAACAGTGCGCCCAGACCCGCCGCCAGGGGGCCGGCGAGCAGCGCGACTTCCATGGGCACAGCTGCCAGTTTCAGCAGCAGCGCCGCGCCATACGCACCCAGGCCGAACCATGCGGCATGGCCGAACGATGTCATGCCGGCCGGGCCGATCAGGAAATGCAGGCTGGCGGCAAACAGCGCGGCGATGAGAATCTCGGTGAACAGCACAGTGAGATAGGGCCAGGCGGCATCGGCCAGCGGCAGCGCCATCAGCGCCAGCAGCAGCGCGGCATAGGCCAGGCGCCCGCGGCGCGAAATGGGGGCGAGCGGCCGGCTCGCGGTTGCAGCCGCCCCGGCAGGCTCGGGCGGCTTACCCATCAAGCCCCAGGGGCGCAGCACCAGCACCACGGCCATGATGGCGAACTCGGCCACGAGAGTCAGCTTGGACAGGTTGAATGTCCAGGGGCCAATCTGCGTCTGGCCCGCGAAGACGAACAGGGCTTTGGCCAGGCAGATCAGCAAAGCGGCCAGAAACGCGCCGGGGATGGAGCCCAGGCCGCCGACCACCACCACCACGAAAGCGCTGGCAATGATTTCGAGATCCAGGCCCAGCGTGGCGGGGGTGCGCGGGGCCGCCATGGCGCCGCCCAGACCCGCCAGGAAGGCTCCCAGTGCAAAGGCAGAGGTAAACAGCCACGCCTGGTTCACGCCCAGCGCCGCCAGCATGCTGCGGTTTTCAGCCGCCGCGCGCAATAGCCTGCCCCATCGCGTGCGCATCAGCAGCAGCCACAGCAGGCCGAGCACGACTGGCCCCAGGCCAATGAGCAGCAGATCGTACTGGGGAAAACGCCGGCCCAGGATCTCGACGGCGCCGGCCAGCCCGGGAGCGCGCGCGGCGAACAGGTCGGTGGGTCCCCACAAAGCCAGCGCGGCATCGCCGATGATCAGCACCAGCGCGAACGTGGCCAGCAGCTGGAACAGTTCGGGCGCGTGATAAATGCGCCGCAGCGCCAGAATTTCAACCAGAGCGCCCAGGAGCGCCACGGCGAGCGCCGCCAGGGGCAGCGCCAGCCAATAGCCCAGCGCGGTGCTGCCCAGCCAGGTAGTCAGCGTCCATGCCAGGTACACGCCAAGCATGTAGAACGACCCGTGGGCAAAATTGACGATGCGGGTCACGCCGAAGATGAGCGATAACCCCGCGGCCACCAGGAACAGTGCGCTGGCGTCGGCCAGGCCGTTGAGCAGCTGCAGCAGCAGCCCGGTCAGGTTCATCAGGGTGCGGGGCGCAGTTGCCGGACGTACTCGTCGGGCGGCTGCAGGCGGCTGCCGTCGAGATAAGAGAAGTCTTTCATGACCCCCTGACCGTCTTGCAGGCCGGTGACGCCCACGTACACGCCCATGGTGGACTGGTGGTCCAGCGGGCGATAGGTGATGGGCCCGAACGGCGATTCGACCTGCAGGCCCGAGAAGGCCTCGACGAGCTTCTCGGTGTCGGTGCTGCCCGCACGCTTGATGCCCGCCGCCAACGACATCAGAGAGGCGTAGCCGACGACTGAACCCACCTTGGGAGTTTCGTTGAATCGCTCGCGATAAGCCTGGGCGAAAGCCTGGTGCTCGGGCGTGTCGATGGCATACCAGGGGTAGCCGGTGACGATCCATCCGGTGGGGGTGTCGGCGCCCAGCGGCTCGAGATACTCGGGCTCGCCGGTCAGTACCGAAACCACGGCACGATCTTCGAACAGGCCGCGCGTATTGCCTTCGCGTACGAAGCGGGTCAGGTCAGCGGCGAACAGCACGTTGAAGATGGCGTCAGGCCTGGCATCGGCCAGGGCTTGCACGACGGCTCCGGCATCAATCTTGCCCAGGGGCACCGCCTGCTCGGCCACGAACTCGATGTCGGGCTGGAACGAGGTCATCATGGCCTTGAATGTGGCGATGGCAGACTGGCCATATTCGTAGTTGGGGTACACCAGCGCCCAGCGTTGCTTGCGCAGCGCCAGCGCCTTGGGCGCCAGCGCCGCCACGTGCATCCAGGTAGAGGGCCGCAGGCGGTACGTGTAACGGTTGCCATCCTGCCAGGTGATTTTGTCGGTCAGCGGCTCGGCGGCCAGGAAGAACACCTTGCGCTGTTTGGCGAAGTCGGCGAGCGCCAGGCCGGTATGCGACAGGAATCCGCCGAACAGCAGGTCGACTTTTTCGCGGCTGACGAGCTCTTGCGCGGCGCGCACCGAATCGCCCGGGTTGCCGTTGTCGTCGCGCCAGATCACCTGCAAGGGGCGGCCCAGTACGCCGCCCTGTTCATTGACCTGTTCGAGGGCCAGTTCCCAGCCTTTCTTGTAGGGCGCGAGGAAGGCGGGAATGGCCTTGTAGCTGTTGATCTCGCCGATGCGTATGGGCGGGGCATCGTTCTTGGCCTGCGCGGTGGGCAGGAGGGCCAGCGTGGCCGCGATCGCGGCGGTACGCAACAGGGTCAGAGGTCGGATCATGGCGTGGCGAAGCGCGTGAAGGGGCGGAAAACGGCGAAAAAAAACGGCCCCGCAGAGCAGGGCCGTATAACTATACTCAAAACCGGCCGAATTACTTCAGCTTGGTTTCTTTGTAGTCGACGTGCTTGCGAGCGACGGGATCAAATTTCTTGATCAGCATCTTCTCGGGCATGTTGCGCTTGTTCTTGGTGGTGGTGTAGAAGTGGCCCGTGCCAGCAGTGGACTCGAGCTTGATTTTTTCGCGGATACCTTTGGCCATGTCGTGCTCCTAGATGTCGATGAGGGAGGGCCGTGTCAGGCCACTTCGCCGCGGGCGCGCAGATCGGCCAGGACGGAATCGATGCCGTTCTTGTCGATGATGCGGATGGCCTTGGCGGAAACACGCAGGCGGACCCAGCGGTTTTCGCTTTCAACCCAGAACCGGCGCGTTTGCAGGTTGGGCAGGAAGCGGCGCTTGGTCTTGTTGTTGGCGTGTGAAACGTTGTTGCCCGTCATCGGGCCTTTGCCAGTTACTTGGCATACGCGTGCCATGGTTTTTTACCTCTAATCTGGCCGCGATGGGGAAGGAAAGACAGGTGGGGGCTTGCGCCCGTGCTTATACCCGCTGCCTGCCGCCCAATACACGGGTGGTGGTCGAAAGTGGCAGCCACAAAGCATAGCGACTGCTCACGGGAAAACTTCATGCGAAGCCTGCGATTCTAGTACAAAAAGCGTAGAAAAATCAAGCGACAGGGGTTTTCGCGCCCCGGGCGACGTGGCCCGCCAGCCACGACAGGCACGCGCACCCCGCCAATACGGTGGCCAGAGCCAAAGGCCCGGACCCCTGCCAGGCGCTGACCAGAAAGCCCGCGATGGCGCCACAGGAGAGTTGCAGCGTGCCCAGCAGCGCCGACCCGGCACCGAGCCTGGCTCCCTGTTCCGACAAGGCCAGAGCGGCGGAATTGGGATTCACGAACCCCTGGCTGAACATGTAGCCGATCAGGCAGGCCATGAGTACGGGCAGGGTCATCCAGCCCGCCAACGCCAGCGCCAGGGCAGCCAGGCTGGCCCCGGCCAGCGCGTTCAGGGCTCGGCGTTGCAGTTGCTCAGGCGTGCGGGTACGCAGCAGGCGGGCGCTGACCTGGGACCCGGCGATCAGTCCGGCCGCGTTGGCGCCGAACAGCAGGCCGTAGTGCTGCGGATCGATGCCATACACCTCTATGAACAAATGGGGCGAACTGATGATGTAGGCGAACATGCCCGCCTGCCCGAAGCCGCCGGCCAGGCTGTGCGCCACGAACCCGCGATGGCGGATCAGCGCCCCATAATTGCGCGCGATGCGGGCCACCCCCAGCAGTTGCATGCGCGACGGCGCGAGCGACTCCCGCATGATGCAGGCGGTGGCGACCAGCATGGTCAGGGCGCCGGCCGCCATCAGCCAGAACAGGCTGCGCCATCCCACCAGTACCAGCAACTGGCCGCCGGCCAGCGGAGCAAGAATGGGGGCCAGGCCCATGATGAGCATCAGCAGCGACATCGCCCGGGCGGCGTCCTGCGTCTCGTAGTGGTCGCGGATGACCGCCCGCGGAATCACCACGCCCGCGGCTCCGCCCAGGGCCTGCAATACCCGGCACAGGATCAGCGTCTGGACGTTGCCGGCCAGCGCGCACCCCACGGACGCCACGGCGTACAGGGCCAGTCCGGCCAACATGGGCTTCTTGCGACCGTAGCGGTCGGCCAGCGGCCCGTAGACCAGCTGGGCCAGGGCCATGCCGACCAGGTAGGCGGCCAACGTGCGCTCCACCTCGCCCCGCGATACCTGGAGGTTGCTGGCGATCGCCGGAAAGGCCGGCAGATACATGTCGATGGAGAAGGGGCCGATCGCCGTCAGGGCGCCCATCAGGATGAGCCAGCCGGGCAGGTAACGGGATAGGGATTGGGGTAGCATGCGGTGGGGATCGATCCATGCCGTCGGGCACAACGACCGGCGGCGGCAAGCCGACGACTGTATCACGGGTTCTGGCCCCTTACGGGCCGCAATCCTTTCCGATAAAGTTGCCGGGTTCTTTCATATCGGGGAGAAGCTGTGAATCCTTTGCTGTCTGTTGTAGAGCGCAAATTGCAGTCCTTGCCGGTTTCCGTGCAACTGGAACTGCCCGATGGAACTACCGTGGGATCCGCCGATGCGCAAGTGCGCTTCGTGGCGCGCGACAAGGCCGCGCTGGCGCACCTGGCCGAAGGCGAGGTGGGCGTGCTGGGCCAGGATTACGTCGAGGGCCGCATCGACATCCTGGGAAACATGCGGCACGTCATGCAGGCGGCCGCGGCCCTGCTGCCGGGTTCTCCGGTCGACGCGGCGCGCGGGGGCTGGCTTACCGAACTGGTTCGCAGGGTCATCTCGGTGTGGCGCCACTCCATCGAGCGCGACGCCAAGCAGATTGAATTCCACTACGACCTGTCCGACGATTTCTACGCGCTGTGGCTGGATCCGCGCCGCGTGTATTCCTGCGCGTACTACCGCACGTCGGACATGAATCTGGCGCAGGCCCAGGAAGCCAAGCTCGATCACATCTGCCGCAAGCTGCGCCTGCAGGCAGGCGAGCGATTTCTCGACGTGGGCGCGGGCTGGGGCGGCCTGCTGCTATGGGCCGCCGAGAA
The DNA here is from genome assembly GCF_054958705.1 of Bordetella sp. MIP270_01_BMS. NCBI lineage: Bacteria > Pseudomonadati > Pseudomonadota > Betaproteobacteria > Burkholderiales > Alcaligenaceae > Bordetella > Bordetella sp. MIP270_01_BMS. Next base: position 4,420,052 of record NZ_CM143297.1, read on the forward strand.
CTACGGCGTAGACGCCACCGGCATCACACTCTCGCGTAACCAGCATGCCTACGTGAACAAGCTCATCCAGGAAAAAGGGCTGTCGGGCCGGGTTCGCATGGAACTGCTGGATTACCGCAAGCTCGACGAATCCCGGCCCTACGACAAACTGGCTTCGGTGGGCATGTTCGAGCATGTGGGCCGCGCGCAGCTGCCCGGTTATTTCGCCAAGTTGCGCCGCCTGGTGAAGCCCGGTGGCCTGATCATGAACCACGGCATCACCGCGGCCGGGCTGTATAACAGCGAATTGGGCAGCGGCATGGGCGAATTCATCGAGAAGTACATATTCCCCGGCGGCGAACTCACCCACATCAGCAGTGTGCTCGAAGCGGTCACCAATGGCGGGCTGGAGACGTTCGACGTGGAAAACCTGCGTCCGCACTATGCCCGCACTCTGTGGGCTTGGAGCGACGCGCTCGAGGCACGCCTGTCCGAGGCCGCGCAGGTGCTGCAAGGCGAGCAGGGTGCACGTTCGCTGCGCGCCTACCGCCTTTACCTGGCCGGCTGCGCCATGGCGTTCGAACACGGCTGGATAGCGTTGCACCAGATCCTGGCCGCAAGCCCGCCCACCACGGGCCGTCCTGACGAACTGGACAACCCGGCCGACCTGGCGTATCCGTGGCGGCGCAGCTATATGTACGACGCGGCCTGAGCGAGGCGTCACGGGGCCGGGCGCGCGCCCGCCCCGGCTGCAGGGCGCCCGCTCGGCCGGCCGGCGCGGCCGGAAACGGTCTCGTCAGACAGGGCGGGCCGGCGCCGCCCCCGGAGGCGCGAAAAGTTGTGCAATCGAAATAAAAAGAAACTGAATGTTTTGTGAGCGCGACGTCCTGCGACGCCACGCTCAACGGGGCGCTTGCCCGGGCAACGGGAGCTTCCGTCGCCGCGTTATCGCGTTGTTTGTATCCGTTCTTTACGGGCGCCGGCTTGGTTGACATGACAATTTCGGCTAAGATGCCGCCTTCTTCATTCAGTTTCATTCAATTTACTGTCAGTCCGTCGGTCGACTCCGATTGATCGCCGGGCTCACTGTCTGAACAGTTGCCGCCGCCCCCGGCCGCGACTTGTTGCTAGTGTCGGTTTGTATTGGCGGTTCTGCCCGTCTTCCGCACAACCCCCTTAGCTCCACGGCATAGCGCAGACCGTCTGCAGCTGTGTCCTTGTACCTATGGAGGCAAAAGCCATGCGTTTTACCCCTGTCAGATCTTTGGCCGCCGCGGCGGTGTTTTTTGCGTTCGCCGGTGCCGTGCAGGCCGCCGATGCGCCCAAATGCGAGCTCGATCGTCCCGTCAGGTTCGGCGGCATGAACTGGGAGTCCAACCTGGTGCTCGTGGATATCGAGCGCTTCATCATGGAAAAGGGCTACGGCTGCAAGACCGAAACCCTGCCCACCGAAACCTTGCCTGCGCTGGCCGCGCTTGAACGTGGCGACCTGGACATCAATACCGAGGTGTGGCTGAACAGCGTTGCCGAACCCTGGGGCCGCGCCGAAGCAACCGGCAAGGTCAAGCGCATCGGCGACTTATACATGGGCGGCGAAGCCTGGTTCATTCCGCGCTACACAGCGGAACGCTTTCCCGAGCTGAAGTCTGCCGCCGACCTGCCGAAGTTCAAGGATGAATTCAAGGATCCGGAAGAGCCAGGGAAGGGGCGCTTTTACGGTTGCCCCGCAGGCTGGGGCTGCGAAGTGGTGAGCACCAATCTGTTCCACGCGTTGAAGTTGGACGATACGTATACCCTGTATTCGCCCGGTACGGGAGCCGCCCAGAAAGCGGCCCTGATGTCGGCATACAAGCGCAAGCAGAACGTGGTGTTCTACTACTGGTATCCCACTCCGCTGGTGGGCGCGCTGGATCTGGTCAAGCTCGACATGCCGGCGTACGATGCAGACAAGCACAAATGCCTGACGGCGCCCAAGTGTTCCGATCCGCAACCAAGCGCCTATCCCGAGAACCCGGTGTTCACCGCCGTCAATGCCGGCTTCGCGCAGCAGGCGCCGCAGTTGACCGAGTTCCTGTCCAAGGTGTCCGTGCCGCTGCCCCAGGTCGACGAAACCCTGGCCCACATGGAAGAGTCCGGCGACGATTCGGCCGCCGTTGCCCAATGGTTCCTGAAGAACAAGTCCGACGTCTGGACCAAATGGGTGCCTGCCGAGGTCGCCACGCGCGTCCAGGCTGCGCTGTAAGCCAGTCCGCGCGCCGCGCATTGTCGCGCGGCGCAGGCTGGCCGGCGCCAAGGCCATGCTGCGGGCCCCGCCGCCCCTTGGCGTACGGGCCCGGGCATGTCCCAAGGAGTTGCTATGTTTCCTGAAATCATTCCGCCGCGCGCCGTGCGCGGCGCCATCGACTCGTTTGTCGATCATCTTGTTACCCAATACGCCGATACCCTGGAAATGCTGTCCCAGCCGTTCCTGAACGTGCTGGTATGGCTCGAGCAAGTGTTGCGCAGCACGCCCTGGTGGGTCGTCGTGGCCGTGACGGTGGCGATCGCCTGGGGTGTCAGCCGCCGCGTCGGGCTCAGCCTGGCCATGGGAGCGCTGCTGTGCGTGATCGGCGTGCTGGGCCTGTGGGACGCCGGCATGCAGACGCTGGCGTTGATGATCATGGCGGCCAGCCTCTCGGTTCTCATCGGCATCCCGGTCGGAATACTGATGGCTCGCGCCAACTGGCTGCGTTCCATCATGCTTCCGATTCTGGACGTGATGCAGACCATGCCCAGCTTCGTTTATCTGATTCCGGTCGTGATGCTGTTCGGCCTGGGCAAGATTCCCGCCATCATCGCCACCGTGATCTACGCCGTGCCTCCGCTGATCCGGCTGACCGACCTGGGCATACGGCTGGTAGACCGCGAGGTTCTCGAAGCCTCGCGCGCGTTCGGGGCGTCGGCGCGCCAGCAGTTGTTCGGCGTGCAGTTGCCGCTGGCGCTGCCCAATATCATGGCCGGCATCAACCAGACCACGATGATGGCCCTGTCGATGGTGGTGATCGCTTCGATGATTGGTGCGCGGGGCCTGGGCTACGAAGTGCTGCTGGGCATCAATCGGCTGGAGGTGGGTCGTGGCCTGCTGGCTGGGCTCGGTATCGTGGTGCTGGCCGTTCTGTTCGACCGCATTACACAGTCTTATGGGCAACGCGTCCGCAAGGGAGGCCAGCGATGAGCAAGATCGAGGTCAGGAATATCTACAAGGTCTTCGGCTCGAATCCCGCCAAGTGGCTGCCGGCGGCCCAGCAGGGCATGAGCAAGGAAGAACTGCTGGCCAAGAGCGGCCATACGCTGGGCCTGCGCGACATCAGCCTTTCTATTGAAGAAGGCAGCATCTACGTCATCATGGGGCTGTCGGGTTCGGGGAAGTCCACGTTGATCCGGCATTTCAACCGCTTGATCGAGCCCAGCGCGGGGCATATTCTGGTGGATGGCGTGGACGTGGTCAGCCTGGGCAAGCGGGATCTGGAAACGTTCCGCCAGAAGAAAATGAGCATGGTGTTCCAGCGCTTCGGCTTGTTTCCCCATCGTACGGTGCTCGAGAACGCCGCCTACGGCCTGACAGTGCAGGGCCTGCCTCGCGCCGAGCGCGAACAGCGCGCCCGCCATTGGCTGGACCAGGTGGGTCTGAACGGCTTCGAGGCGCAGTATCCGCATCAGCTTTCGGGCGGCATGCAGCAGCGCGTGGGCCTGGCGCGAGCGCTTGCCACGGACGCCGAGATCCTGCTGATGGACGAGGCGTTCTCGGCGCTCGACCCGCTGATCCGCCGCGAGATGCAAGACCATCTGCTGCAATTGCAGGCCAAGCTGAACAAGACCATCGTCTTCATCACGCACGATCTGGACGAGGCGCTGCGGCTCGGCAATCGCATCGCCATCCTGAAAGATGGCGAGCTGGTGCAGGAGGGCACGCCGGAAGATATTCTGCTGAATCCGGCCAACGACTATGTGCAGGCATTCCTGCAGGATGTGAACCGCACCAAGGTGCTGAACGCGGCGCATGCCGTGAATCCCCCGCGGCTGACCCTCACCATGCGTTCACGCCCGGCGCACGCACTGGACCGTATGCGGGCGTTGAACTTCGAGTATGCGCCCGTGCTCGACGGAAAGCGCCTGGCGGGCGTGTTGACGGCCCCCATGGCGCAGCAGGCCGTCGACGCCGGTGGCCGCGATGTCTCGGCCTACGTGGAAGACCTGGCTTCAGTGCCTGCCACCGCGGGGCTGGACACGGTGCTGGCACGCCTGGTGCACAGCGACCAGCCCGTGGCCGTTACAGGCGAAGACGATGAGTTCATCGGCATGTTGTCGCGCAAAAAGGTGGTGGACCTGGTGACGCCGGCACTGGTCGAGCAGCCCTCGGCGGCCGAGCCGTCCAACGCGGAAACGCCCACGGCCGCCTGACCGGCGGGCCGCCATAAGCAGGGGCGGCGGCGGCCGCGGGCCGGTTATTCCAGGCGCACCTTCGCGTCCTGTATGACGTCGCGCCATCGCGCGATTTCCGAACGGATGTACTCGGAATATTCTTGCGGGGTGGCCCCCAGCGGCTGCGCGCCTTGCGCGGCAAGTTGCTTCAGCATCTGGGGCGACTGGAGCGCCTTGCGGATTTGCGCATTCAGGGCATCGATGATGGCGGGCGGCGTGCCGGCTGGAACGACGACGCCCTGCCAGGCTCCCATTTCGAAGCCCGGCACCACGGTTTCCGCCAAGGTAGGCGTATCGGGCAGTTGCGGGCTGCGCGCCTTGCTGCTGACCGCCAGCGCCTTCAGCTTGCCCTCGCGGACGAATCCCAGCGAGTCGTTCAGCGTATTGGTCATGAATTGCACCTGCCCGCCCACCAGGTCGGTCATGGCCGGCGCGCTGCCACGATAGGGCACATGCACGGCATCGATACCGACCGAGCGTAGAAACAGCAGTGCGCCCAGGTGCGTGACGTTGCCCGCCCCGGCCGAGCCGTAGGACAGCTTGCCCGGATGGGCGCGCGCGTAGTCGACGAACTCGCGGACATTGCTCGCGGGCACGGAGGGGTGGGTCAGCAGTACCAGCGGAATGACAGCCGTGGATGACACTGCGGCGAAGTCGCGCACGGGGTCGAATGGCAGGTCGCGGTACAGATTGGGGCTCAGGGCAATCGACGACGTGTTGTACAGCACCGTGTAGCCGTCCGGCTTGGCGGACGCGGCGTACTGCATGCCGATGTTGCCGTTGGCGCCGCCTTTGTTTTCCACGACGAAAGACTGGCCGGTCTGATCTGCCAGCTGCTTGGCCAGTACCCGCGCCACGAGGTCGGTGGGGCCGCCGGGGGGAAAGGGCACCACCACGGTGACCGGACGCTCCGGCCACGCGGCCTGCACGGGGATGGCCGAAGTGGCGCAGGCGGCCGTCACCGCGGCCAGCATTTTCAGTATGGCGTTCATGTCATCTCCTTTTCTGCTTGTTATCCTGGCGCTTCAGGCGCCAGTTGTGGGGGCGCTGGCGGGTGTCGTCATGCGGGCCGTCCGGCCAGCAGGCGCGTGGCGCTGTAGGTCATGACGACTGTGCCGTGCTGGTTGCGAACTTCGATGGCCGACTCGACCACGGCCCGGTTGTGCTTGGAGGTAGGCCGCAGCCCGGTGACTTCGACGACGGCCTCGATGGTGTCGCCGGCCACCACGGGGGCGTGCATTTTCTTGTGCACTTCGAGCAGCGCAAGGCCGGTGCCCTGCACCATGCCCTGCATCAGAAGCCCTTCGATCAGGCCGTAGGTGAGGGCGCCCGGCGCGGGCCGGCCCCGGATGGCGCCTCGGTCGTAGGTCGCGTCGATGAAGATGGTCTCGAGCATTCCGGTGACGCTGATGAAGTTGACGATATCGGTTTCGGTGACGGTGCGACGAAACGTCCGGAACCGCTGGCCGACCTGCAGGTCCTGCCAGTAGTAGCCTTGGCCCAGCAGCGGGGGCAATTCTTGTTTGTTCATGTAGCGGGTTCCTCGTCGGGGGGTGGGGCGGCGTGTTGAGGGTCGAAAGCGGCGCCGCTGGAAATCAGGCCTTCGATCAAGTCCGGGGCCAGTCCGGCCTGGGCCAGCACCTGGCGGGTGTGCTCACCCAGGCGCGGCGGCATCACGGCGGGCACCTGGGAATCGCGCAGGCGTACCGGGCTGCGCACGAAGCGGTAGCGATGGCCGCTCGCGCTTTGCAGCGGCACGAAGAAATCGACGCTGCGCAAGTGGGGGTCGTCTTCCAGGTCATCGAGGCGGTTCACCGGCGCGGCGGGGATCTCGAGCCGCTTGCACAGATCCAGCCAGAACGCAGTACCCTCGCCGGCGACGATGGTGCCCACGTGCTCGTACAAGGTGTCGATGTGGCGCGTGCGAGCGCCAATATCGGCAAAGCGCGGATCGTCGGCCAGGTGGGCATGGCCGCTCGCCGCAAAGAAGCGGCGCCAATGGGTGTCGGTGTACGGCATCATGCACAGCAGACCATCGGCCGTCTCGTAGGGGCGCCGCCATGCCGCCAGGACCCGCGGATAGCCCGCCGGGCCCGGATCATCCTGCAAGTGGCGCCCGTAGAAGTGCTCCACCAGCAGATACGAGGCCATGGACTCGAACATGGGTACTTCCAGCTCCTGTCCGCGGCCGGTACGCTCGCGCTGAAACAGCGCCGCAAGAATGGCGTGAGCCGCCACCAGGCCGCAGGTCTTGTCCGCCGCGATGGTGGGTAAGTAGCGCGCGGTGCCGCCTTGGCGCTGGGTGATGTCCGCCACGCCGGCCAGGCCCTGAACGATGTCGTCGTAGGCGGGCTGGCCGGCGTAGGCGCCGCCTTCCCCGAACCCATAAAGGCCGGCATAAACCAGCCGGGGATTGCGCGCGCACAGCGTCTGCGGATCGAGTCCCAGGCGCGCCATCTTGGCCGGGCGCATGCTGTGCATCAGCACGTCCGCGCCATCCACCAGAGCCAGCAGCGCGTCGCGCGCGCCGGGCTGCTTCAGGTCAAGCACGATGCTGCGCTTGTTGCGGTTGATGCCGAGGAATATGGCGGCCATGTCGGGCTCTTGCTGCGGACCGGTACGGCGCGTGGAATCTCCGCCGGGCGGCTCGATCTTGATGACGTCTGCGCCGTAATCGGCCAGGATCTGCGACGCATAGGGGCCGAAAACAATCGAGGTCAGGTCCAGCACGCGCACCCCGCCCAGGGCGCCGTGTTCAGTAGGCGTAGTGGTCATGCGCAAATCCTAATCAGCCTGCGCATAAGCGTCTAATATGGCGATCGTATGGCGTGATATGGAATTTGATATGGCTATCGATCTGCGGCAGCTGCGCCAATTGGTGACCATCGCCGAATGCGGCAGTTATCGGCGCGCCGCCGAAGCGCTGCACATTGCCCAGCCCGCCCTGTCCGTTTCCATCCAGAAGCTCGAGCACAGCGTCGGGGTGCTGCTGCTGGAACGCGGGACCAAGGGCGTATCGCTGACGCCGGCCGGGGAGGCCCTGATGGAAGACGCGCGGCGGGCGCTGTTCCACGCCGACCAGGCGCGCCAGTCCGCGCGCCGCGTCGCGCTGGGCGAACTGGGCCGCCTGCGCCTGGGCTTCGTGGGGTCGGCCACATACATGCTGCTGCCGCGCTGCCTGCCGCCGTTCCGGCGCCGTTATCCCGATGTCGAGCTCGAGTTGCGCGAAGACAGCACGTTGCGGCTGGCCGAAATGCTGCGTGCCAATGAGCTGGACGCCGGGCTGGTGCGCGGCCCGCTGGCCGAAGACGCCACACTCTCGAGCTGGGTCGTGGAGCGCGACAGCCTGATTCTGGCCGTGCCTGCGGATCACCGACTGGCGAGCGGGCCCGTCGCGTTGCAGGACGTCAGGTCCGAGCCGTTCGTGACATACGCGCCCGACAAGGTCCCCGGGCTGCACGGCGTGGCCCAGGCACTGTGCCGCAAGGCAGGCTTTTCACCACGCGTCAGCCAGGAGGCGATCCAGGTGCAGACGCTGGTCAGTCTCGTGGCCAGCGGGCTGGGAGTCGCGCTGGTGCCCGGCGTCACGCGGGCCTACACCACGCCGCATGTCGCTTTTGTCGACCTGCTCGATGCAGACGCGCGGGATGCACTGGCCCTGTCCCTGGTGGCGCCGCGCCAGACGACATGCGCCCCCGTCACGAAGCTGCGAGACCTCATGCTCGAAAGCCCCGGCCGATAGCAATTCGATATGGCGGGCTAATGAATCACTATTAGACGTGCCGCTTTCGCCCTGCGTACCCTGGCCCGGTGCGGGCCATTCCTGGCCCGCCGGACCAAACCAGGAGACAACGTTGAAGAACCGAATGCTGGGTCTGGGCATCTTGCTGTGCGCGGCCATGCTGGGGCCGGGCGCGCAGGCGGCGTATCCCGAAAAACCCATACGGCTGATCGTTTCCTTTCCGCCCGGCAGTGGCACCGACAGCAACGCGCGCTATGTGGCGCAGCAGATGGAGGCGAGGCTGGGCGTGCCGGTGAGCGTGGAGAACCGGCCAGGTGGCAACAGTTTCATTGCGGCGCAGGCGGTGGCCACTGCCCAGCCGGACGGGTATACGCTGCTGTTGGCGAGCAATTCGCCGGTAGCCACCAATGTCGCCATGTTCAAGCAATTGCCCTACGACCCGGTGCGGGATTTCACTCCCGTTGCGCGACTGGGGTTCGGCGCCATGGCGCTGGCCGTGCAGGCTGACGCACCGTATCGGACCGTGGCCGACCTGGTCGAGGCGGCGCGCCGCGAACCCGGCAAACTGAACTATGGCAGCGGCAGCGCTTCATATCAGATTGCGACCGAACTGTTCCTGTCGATGGCGGGTATCCGGGCGACCCACGTCCCTTATAAAGGGGCAGCGCCGGCGCTCACCGACCTGGCGGGCGGCCAGGTCGACATGGTCTTTGCCGACTATGGCGCCGTCATACCATTTGTACAGGCGGGCAAGATGCGACTGCTTGCGGTAACTGGCGACCAACGTCTGCCCAGCGATCCCGATGTCCCCACGTTGCAGGAATCCGGTTTTGCGGGCTATTACATGGTGAACTGGACCGCGGCCTTTGCCCCCGCGCGCACGCCGGGGCCCGTGATAGATAAGCTGGCCGACACCCTGGTCGACATTTATCGCACCGCGGATGCGGAGGCATTTCTGGCGCGCACCAGCTGGGTGGCATTTGCTGCTGGGCCGGACGAACTGGGCGCGTTCCAGCGGGCTGAGATCCGCAAATGGGCCGACGCTGCCGAGCGCGCGGGTATACCCAAGCAGTAGCCGGCCGCGATGCCGTCAGCGTCCGGCCGCCTGGGCAGAGATGCCGCCCGCCACGCCCATGTCGGTCTTGGGCACATCGGTGAGTATGACCCGCACGTCCTGGCCAGAGATACCCACGCTGGTCTCGGCGGCCTGGTTCAGGGCACCGATCAGCGCGCTTTTCTGCGCTTCGGTGCGACCGCTGATCAGGTGTACATGGATCAAGGCCATGGTCCGGCCGATTTCCCCGGCCACGATCACATGTTCGGGCGGCACTTCTTCGAGCACGGCGCGCACTGATTCCAGCGGCGCGCCAATGCTCTCGACCACGGCCCGCGAGCAGTTTCTGAGCAGCTCGGATTTTTGTTCGGCGCTGTGGCCCTTCATGATCTGAATATTGAGAATGGGCATGGGTGTGTCCTTGCAGAAGAGGGCCGGGCGGCCTTCATGTCTGAGCAAAGCGGGAATCATAGCAACATGCCGGGGCGCCGATGACGCAACGGTATCGCCCCGGCGCGCAAACAATATTGGAGGCACGGCAGGTCGGGCGCATACGCTGTCCGGTTAGCAGCCGGCGGCGAGCGTGCCATGCCGGTGGCCATGATCAAGACGCCCGAGCACGCCAGGGCGGTGGCCGATTTCGCCGCTCGCCGCGCCGCGAAGCGCCGCTGACGCAGGCGGCTGCGCCGTGCTGGCGCGTTATCATCTTCATGAGGTAATTTGCCGGCATGGGGCCGGCAGCTGTATCGGAGATCGCCATGAATGAAGTCGTTGTCGTCGCCGCCGCCCGCACCGCCATTGGCGATTTCGGCGGCGCGTTGAAAGACGTGCCGCCCATCGACCTGGGGGCGGCCGTCATCAAGGAAGCGCTGGCGCGCGCCGGCGTCGAGGGGGCCGAGGTGGGCCATGTGGCCGTGGGCCACGTCATCAATACCGAGCCGCGCGATATGTATCTGTCGCGGGTGGCCGCCATGAACGCCGGCATCGGCAAGGAAACGCCAGCGTTCAACGTGAATCGCCTGTGCGGGTCCGGCCTGCAGGCCATTGTGTCGGCCGCGCAGACCATCATGCTGGGCGACGCCGAGGTCGCGGTGGGGGCCGGCGCGGAAAGCATGAGCCGGGCGCCGTATATTGCTCCGGCTCAGCGCTGGGGTGCCCGCATGGGCGACGCGGCCATGCTCGACATGATGACGGGTGCGCTCTCCGATCCATTCGGACGCATGCACATGGGCGTGACCGCCGAAAATGTGGCGGCCAAGTTCGGGATCACTCGCGCCGACCAGGATGCCCTGGCCGCCGAATCGCACCGTCGGGCCGCCGCCGCCATCGACGCCGGGCATTTCCGCGAACAGATCGTGCCCATCGTGATGAAAACCCGCAAGGGCGAAGTCACCTTCGACACCGACGAGCATGTCCGTCGGGATGTCAGCGCGGAAAGCCTGGCGAGCCTGCGGCCGGTGTTCAAGAAAGAAGAGGGCACCGTCACCGCCGGCAACGCGTCCGGCCTGAACGACGGCGCCGGCGCGGTGGTGCTGATGAGCGCGGCCGCGGCCGAGCGGCGCGGCGCGAAGCCGCTGGCGCGCCTGGTGGCCTACGCTCATGCGGGCGTCGACCCCGAAATCATGGGCATCGGCCCGGTGCCCGCCAGCCGGGCAGCGCTCGAGCGTGCCGGCCTGAGCGTGGATCAGCTGGACGTGATCGAAGCCAACGAAGCCTTCGCGGCGCAGGCATGCGCGGTGTCGCGCGAGCTGGGTTTCGACCCGGCCAAGGTCAACCCCAATGGCAGCGGCATCAGCCTGGGGCATCCCATCGGTGCCACGGGGGCCATCATCACCGTCAAGGCCCTGTACGAACTGCAGCGGGTGCAAGGCCGCTACGCGCTCGTCACCATGTGCATCGGCGGCGGACAGGGCATTGCGGCCGTGTTCGAGCGGGTATAGCCGGTTGAAGTGAGCACGCGGCCAGCCCGCCCGCAATCGGGGGGCGGCCGCTGCCTTGCGGCGTCGGAAGACCACGCTGCGGCTTCACCCCCGTGCGCGAAAAGCGGCGGGGCCGTTGATTCGATCCGGAAGGCGGGCCGCGATCTTCTGCGCACGGTCGTGCGGCAGTCGTCGTGGGAGCAGGGTGCGCGCAGGGGCGGGCGCCTAGGCCGATATCGCGTGGGCGGCATGCTCGTCAGCCCACGCCTGGCATTCCTGTTTAAGGATTTTGCCCATTTCAACGCAGCGCCGGGCATCCAGCCGGCTGCTGATCGCCCCGAAACTCACCGCAACCCAGGTCAGGGCCGACACCGGAAACGCGACGCCTACCCCCGACACACCGGGTGTGATGGTGTCGACGATGGTGGAATAGCCGGACTGGCGAGTCTGCCGCACCATCTTCATCAATGTGGCATGCGAGAACCCCGCTTGGCCATACAACGGTGCGTGGCGCTGGAACAGCTGCGCAATCTCGTCGTCGGGCAGGCTGGCAAGCAGCGCCAGCCCGCCCGCGCCCACCCCGAGCAAGCGCCTTTCACCCTGGTCGATGGTGAATACCTTTACCGGGAAGCTACCCGCCTCGCGCAGCAGGCAAAACGCGTAATCACCCTGCCGTATGACCAGGAACACCGTATCGCCGGAGATGCGCGCCAGTTTCTGGGCAAACGGCCGCAAGGTGTCCAGCAGCGGCGTGTGGCGCAATGACGCAAACCCCAATTGCATGGCGTCGATACCCAGGCGGTATCTTCGGCTGACCGGGTCGCGTTCCGCGAAGCGTTCTTCCAACAGGCAACTCAGCAGGCGATGTGCGGTAGAGCGTTCGAGGCCGGTGCGAGCCATGACGCCCTGCAGCCCGATTCCGGCTTCCTGGTGCTGGGCCAGCACGCGCAGCAACCCGAGCGCGCGGCGCATGCTCTGCGCGCCTGCGGTTGGCTTGGTGTTCATATTGTGGGAAAACGTGATTCAAGATTTTGTATTTTAGGAATCAGCTCGATTAAATTCAACGACGACGCAGCATCCGACTGAGAGGAGACGACATGGAATACGCGACCCTGGCCGTGCAGCAGCATGGCGCAGTACGCCGCATCAGCCTGGCCCGCCCGGAAGCGCGCAACGCGCAAAGCCAGCAGATGCTCGATGAACTCGACCTGGCTCTGGAGGCCGCGGCTGCCGATGACGACGTTCGCGTCGTGGTGCTGGCAGGACAGGGGGCGCATTTTTCGGCCGGCCATGATCTGAAGGAAGCCCAGGCCAAGCGCGCCGATTTCACCGTCGAAGAGCGGTGGGACTATGAATCGCGCCGCTATTACGGCTATTGCCTGCGCATCTGGGATTTTCCCAAGCCCACCATCGCTCAGGTACAGGGCGCCTGCGTTGCGGGGGGGTTCATGGTGGCCAATATGTGCGACCTGGTCATCTGCAGCGACGACGCCTACTTCTCTGATCCGGTCGGCCATACGCTGGCGGCCGCGGCCACTGAAGTGCTGATACATCCGTGGGTGATGGGGCTGCGCAAGGCGAAGGAGATGCTCTATACGGGCGAGAAGATCGACGCGCAGGAAGCGTTGCGCATAGGCATGGTCAACCGTGTCGTGCCAACCGCCGATCTCGACGAGGCTTCACTGGCATTCGCACAGCGTATTGCACAGGCCCCGCCGTTCGGCCTGAAACTGCTCAAGCGCTCGTTGAACCGCTGTGCCGACGCGCAGGGGTTCCGAACGGCCCTGTCCGCGCATTTCGATACCCACCAGCTTTCCCACCTGTCCGAGGAATTTCGCGCGGTTCGCGATCGCGGGCTGGCTCAGGCCATCCAACGCAACAAGTCGGGTAAGTCGGCATGACGCATCGCCTGGAACCGCTGCTCAATCCCCGTTCGATCGCTTTCATCGGCGCGAGCGACAATCCCGGCCGCATCGGCGGCATGCCCCTGGATCTCTTGACGCGCTTCGGTTATGCCGGTGATGTCCATCCCGTAAACCCCAAGTACCAACAGGTGTTCGGACTGCGCTGCTGGCCCGACATCGAATCGGTGCCCCAGCCGGTGGATCTGGCGGTGCTGGCAATCGGTGCGGCCGAAGTCACGCCCATGTTGAAGCGTTGCCACGCCAGGGGCGCCCGGGCAGCTATTGTTTATGCGGCTGGCTTTGCCGAGGCCGGCGAGGCGGGGCAGCGCCTGCAGCAGGAATTGGAAGTCTTTGCGGCAGAATCCGGCATGCTTGTGGCCGGCCCCAACTGCATGGGTTTTGCCAATCTGAACACGCAGGCGCACACCGCGTTTGCTTCCGTGTTCAAAACGGCGCCGATGCAGCAGGGCCCGGGGCAGGTCAGCCTCCTGACGCAAAGCGGCAATGTCTGCGCCGCTGTTTATGCGCTGGCGCGGCGGCTGGGACTGCCGTTTTCACAGTTCATCAACACCGGCAACGAAGCCTGCATCGATTTTTCAGAGTATCTGGAATATCTGGCCCAGGATCCGCAAACCGAAATCGTGCTGGGGTATATCGAGCAGTTGCGCGACGGGCCGCGGTTCATGCGTGCATGCGGCGAATTGCAGCGGCGCGGTAAATTGCTGATCGCCCTGAAAGCCGGTTCCACCGACAAGGGGGCGCAGGCAGTACGCTCGCATACTTCGGCGTTGGCGGGCGACCGTCGGGTGTACAGCGCGGCCTTCCGGCAAATGGGTGTGATCGAAGCCCATGATTTTGCCCAGATGGCGCAGCTCGCCGGGCTGGCCACGCTGCGGCATCGAACTGCCGGACGGCGCGTGGCGGTGCTGACGATGTCCGGGGCGCTCGGCGCCATCCTGGCCGATCGCTTCGTGGGCGCCGGTCTGGATCTGCCCGAGCTGCCCGATGACGTGCAGCAGATTTTGCGCGCCGGCATTCCCGATTACGGCATGGTGGGGAATCCGGTGGATGTGACGGGCAACGTGGTGAACAGCCCGGAGTTTGTCCGCGCCGCGCTGCGGGCTTTGGCGACGACTGACGCGGTGGATGCCATCGTGGTCTATGCCCCGGGTTACATGCTCGACCGCATGTCCGACGCGCTCAGCGAGGTTGCGCGCGAGCATCCGCGCTTTTTCGCGGCCATTGATACGGGCGCGGCGCAATGCCGTCAAAGCTTGCGCGACGCCGGGGTGGCGGTCTTCGACGACCTGGGCCTGGCCGTGTCGGCGCTGGCGCCTTATCTGTCGTGGTGCGATGACCGGACGCGCCGCAGTGCCAAGGCAGCGGACGCGAACCCGCGCTTCGACCCAGACCTGTCGCTGACGCTGCCCTGCCATGAAGGCCAGGCCCGCGAGTTTATGCAGCGCTACGGACTGGAGAACACCAGCGTCCATGCGCGCGACGCCGATGACGCTGCGCGCCAGGCCGATGCGCTCGGTTACCCGGTGGCCCTGAAAATTCTGAGTCCCGACATTCCGCACAAGACAGAGGCGGACGGCGTGGCTTTGCATTTGGACAGTGCGGCGGCAGTCCGGGAGGCCCATGCGCGGGTTACCGCTGGCGCCAGGGCCTACGCGCCACAGGCGCGGCTGGACGGCGTGCTGGTCCAGCGCATGGAACGTGGCGTGGCCGAGCTGCTCGTGGGCGCCACGCGCGACCCGGTGTTCGGGCCGGTGCTGACCGTGGGGCTGGGCGGGGTGCTGACCGAACTCTATGGTGACACGGCGCATCGCGTGCTGCCCGTCACCGAGCGCGAGGCAGAAGACATGCTGCGCGAGTTGAAAGCGTTTCCGCTGCTGGACGGCTACCGGGGCAAGCCCAAGGCCGACCTCGCTGCGGCCTGCCGAGCCATCGTGGCCATAGGAGAGGCCTTGATCGCCACGCCGCAAGCGCAGGAAATCGAGATCAATCCGCTGCTCATCAAAGAGGCGGGGCAGGGCGTCGCGGTGCTGGACGCACTGATCCTGCCGTTATCGCAGTAGTCCTTCGATCCGTAAAAGGAGACATCATGATCAAAAAAATACTGGCTGGCATTGCACTGGCCACGATCTTCGCTAGTGGCACGGCCTGGGCCCAAGCCAAGTATCCTTCTCAACCCGTGCGCATAGTGGTGCCATTCTCGCCCGGTGGCGCCACCGATATCATGACCCGTCTGGTGGCCGAACAACTGGCCGGGGAATTGGGGCAGCCGTTCATCGTCGAGAACAAGCCTGGTGGTGGCACCATGATCGCGTCCGACTACGTGGCGCGTGCCGCGCCCGACGGCTACACGCTGCTGATGGCGGCTTCGTCGCTGGGCATCGCCCCCAGCATTTATGCCAAGGTCAACTACGACCCCATCAAGGATTTCGCGCCCGTGAGCCAGGTTGCCTCGGTCGTGCATGTGCTTGAAGTGCACCCCTCGCTGCCCGTCAAGACCGTTGGCGAACTGGTGGCCTATCTGAAGGCCAATCCGGGCAAGGTCAGTTACGGGTCCGTCGGTGCAGGCAGCTCGACGCATCTCGAGGCCGAACTGTTCAAGCATATGGCCGGTGTCGAAATGGAACACATCCCGTACAAGGGCAGCGCGCCCGCGCTGACCGATCTGGTAGCCGGCCGGCTGCAGGTCATGTTCGACGCCTGGGCGTCGTCCGGCCCGTTTGTGAAAGACGGCAAGCTGCGCGCGCTGGCGGTGACGACGGCGCAGCCCTCTGCGTCGGTTCCTGAATTGCCCACGGTGGCTGCGAGCGGCCTGCCGGGCTATTCCGCCATGCCGTGGCTGGGGCTGGTTGCCCCTGCCGGCACGCCGCAGGCGGCGATCAACACCATATACCAGGCGCTGGCGAAGATCCTGCAACGCGAAGAGGTCAAGCGCAAGTTCGCCGATCTTGGGCTGGATATCATCGGCAGCGATCCGCAGACCTTCGCTGGCTTCATCAAGCAAGACATCGGCACGTGGGCCAAGGTTGCCCGCGAATCGAACATTCGCCTCCAATGATCGACGTCCACACCGATTTGCGCACCCTGGACGAGCAGGCCGACGATACCGAATTCCGTCGCGGCCTGCGCGCCTGGCTCGATGCGCGATACGCGAGGTTCGCCGAGGCATGGCCGGGCGGCCAGGACCCGGCCGACCTGGATTACCGGCAGGCGTGGGAAGACACCTTGTGCGCCGAAGGCTGGTCGGGTCTGGGCTGGCCGCGCGCTTATGGTGGACGCGAGCTGTCGCTGCAGCGCCAGGCGATCTTTCATGAAGAGCATGCGCGCTGTGGCGCCCCGCTGGGCGTCAACCTGATCGGACATGGCATTCTTGCCCCCACGCTGCTGCACTTCGGCACCGAGGCGCAGAAGCGGCGCCACTTGCCGGGTATCCTCACCAATCGCGACGTGTGGTGCCAGGGGTATTCCGAACCGGGGGCCGGGTCCGACCTCGCGTCGGTACGCACGCGGGCCGAGCGGAATGCCGAGGGATACCTGCTGAACGGCCACAAGATCTGGACGTCGTTCGCCGATCGTGCACGCTGGTGTTTTGTGCTGGCGCGTACGGATCCGCAGGCGCCGCGGCACAGGGGCCTGAGCTTTCTGCTCGTCGACATGCAGGCCGACGGGGTGCGCGTAGAACCAATACGCCAACTGACAGGCGAAGCGGAATTCTGTGAAGTTTTCTTCGATAACGTAAGGGTGCCCGCCGATTGCCTGGTCGGCGACGAAAACCAGGGGTGGAAGATCGCCATGGCTGCGGCGAGCTTCGAGCGTGGAACCTATTTCATCCCCAGGCTGGTGAAGTTCGCGCAGGAACTCGAGCAGGTGCGGGCGCTGGCGTTGCATGAAGACGCCGGGGGCCAGTTCCCCGCCCACGATGCTTCGGTACGGCACCGCTGGGCGCGCATGGCCGCCGACAGCCATGTGCTGGCATTGAAGTCGCGTCGCGCGCTGCGCGCGGCCTTGCGAGGCGATCCCCCTGGCCCGGAAGGGTCGTCGACCAAGATCCACTGGAGCGAAGCCCATCAGCGCCTGCTCGAACTGGCGCTGGACTTGCTGGGTCCGGATGCCTGCCTGCCGGCGGCCGCGGGTTCCGAGCGATCGACCCTGCAGCGCGCCTACCTGTGGTCGCGTGCCGAGACCATTCTGGCGGGCACGTCGGAAATCCAGCGCAACATCATTGCCGAGCAGATGCTCGGCTTGCCTAAAGGGTGAGCAGCGCGGATGGACAATGAACTGGACAATATCCAAGAACTGATGGAAGACGCGGCGCGGCGTTTTCTGGACGAGCGGCATCCGGCCTCGCTGGCGGGGCAGTCAGCAGCCGACCCCGCATGGCACGCCGAGCTCTGGCGCGAGCTGGCGGCGCTGGGGTGGCCGGGGGTACTGCTGCCCGAGGCCGCAGGCGGCCTGGGCCAAGGCCTGGGTGTTGCATGGCCGATTGCGGTTCAGGCCGGCCGTCACCTGCTGACGGCGCCCCTGATTGCAAACATGGCGCTGCTGCCCCGGCTGGCCGCAGCCTGCAACCGCGATGGAAGGGTGATGGCCTGGCTGGCGCCGATGTTGGCGGGCGACACGTCATACGCCCTGGCCACGTGGCGTCCGGATGGCCGCCTGCAGGCCGAGCATGCTTCGACAGACCGCCAGGCGCTGGCCTGGCGGCGTGACGACGCCGGCGCACTGCGGCTGGAATTGCATGAAATGCGAGATGCCGCGTGCGGCATGGGACTCGACCCCGCAATCCCCATGGCCAGCCTGCCGGGCGGCGAGGCGGCCGATGCCGTGGACCTGCACATTGACGAAGCCGATTTCACCCGTTGGCAGCAAGGCTATCGACTGCTGCGTGCCGCCGAGACGCTGGGCGCGGCGCAGGCGGCCCTGGATGCCGCCGCGGCCTATGCGCGCGAGCGGCAGCAGTTCGGACGGGCCATAGGCGCCAATCAGGCTATCAAGCACCGTCTCGCCGACGATTGGATGGCGCTCGACGATGCCACTCTGGCGGGCAAAGAGGCCGCCAGGCTGCTCGACGACCCTGATGGCCCGGCGGCCGCACATGCCTGTGCCGTGGCCGAATTGCTTGCACTGGAAAGTGCGCAGCGCGCCGCGCAGAATGCCATTCAGGTGCATGGCGCGCTGGGCATCGCCTGGGACAGCGGCGTGCACTTGTACCTGAAGCGTGTCGTGCATCTCGCCAGCATGCTGGGCGGGGGCCGGCGCCGCACCGAGCTGCTGGAGTCACTCTGGCGTGACGGCGGCGCCCCATCCGCCGCGGCGTAGTCACGCCGTCACGCGCCGCGCGATTCCATTGCAACATCGCCCCAGGGAGACATGATCTCGGTACAGCCTTCGTTATGCCCGTCTGAGCGCATGACGCCCGATGGGCAGCCGTAGGCATAGGCGTACAGGGTGCGCGGGGCCGGTGCATGCGCGAAGGCGGCGGCCAGCGCGTCATAGGCGGCCCGGGGCAGCTTGGGATCGAGCGACAGCACGTCGGTGCTGGCGTCCAGGCGGGCGTGGTGGAACGCCTCTTCCAGGCTCATGCCGTAGTCCATCAGGAATGAGGTCAGCTGCATGACGGCCGGCAGGATCTTGCGTCCGCCGGATGCGCCCAGCGCGAAGCGGCGTCCGTTCGACTCGCCCACCACGGGGCAGATGTTCATCAGGCAGCGGCGGGCGGGCGCCAGCGAATTCGACTTCCCAGGCTCGGGGTCGAACCACATGATGCCATTGTTCAGCAACATGCCTGTCGACGGGGACACGACGTGTGATCCGAACGCCGACAACAGGGTCTGGGTCACCGCGCACTGGTTGCCGTGGCGGTCGACGACGCTGAAGTGCGTGGTGCACGCCGGGGTGCGGGGGTCTTCGTTATCGCCCATGTTCGCCAGGCGCCAGCGGTATTCCTCTCGCAGTACTTCGGCGTAGGCCAGGAAAGCGCCGGCATCGGGGGCGGCGCCCGGCTGCAGCCGCGACTGCAGCCGTTGCAGGCAGCGCGACAGGCTGGGGCCGGCGGTCATTTCGGGCGTGGCGTAGACCCGCCCGCCGCGATAGGGTATGGACAGCGCCTCTTGCATGACCGCGCGATAGTCGCGCAGATCCTGATGCGCGAGGCAGCCGCCCTTGTCCTGAACGTCGCGCGCCAGCCTGGCGCCGATGTCGCCGTCATAGAAACTGCGAGGGCCATCGTCGGCCAGGCTGGACAGCATGTCGGCGGCGCGGGGCATGGCGATGCGCTGGGCGGAGGCCGCGGCCCAGCCGCCTGCTCTGGGCCAGGTACCGTCATCCAGAAACATCTGCGCGGCGTCGGGATCCCGGGCCAGCCAGCGCGCCGAACCGGAGATCATCAAGGTTGTGTACCAATCGACCAGCAGGCCTTCGCGGGCCAGCGTGACGGCCGGCTGCAGCAGTTCGCGCCACGGCAGCCGGCCATATGTCGCGTGCGCGAGTTCCATGCCTGCCACCGTTCCCGGCACGGCCACCGCAGTGGCGCCTCGCGCATTGCGGTCGTCAACCACCGCAGGCCAGGGGAACAGGTCGCTGCTGACGGCGCCGTCGCCGGTCAGCGGGTATTGGGCCGGGTCCAGGCCGGCCGGCGAGCGCATGCCGAAATACACCACCCGGGCCTGGTCTTCCGCCGCGCGGTACAGCACCATGGCGCCACCGCCCATGGGCCCGCTCATCCAGGGTTCGACGACGCCGGCGGCGAAGGATGCGGCCACTGCGGCGTCTACCGCGTCGCCGCCTGCAGCCAGTACTTCTGCGCCGGCTTCGGCGGCTTTTCGATGTTGCGAGGCGACCAATCCTCCGGCCGTGCGAATCACCGTCTTGCGTACGGTCTGGGTGGTCGAAAATTGTTCAGACATCGGCGTCCTCCGCAGGTAGGGCAGCCCACAGGGTACCGCGCTGGCTACAATCTCGCGATGTCTGCCCGAAACCCTGCACGCGTCTCCGATCAGCCCACGCTTTCCGAAGCCGATGGCGTCCGTTATCTGCATTTTGGAACCGAGTGGATCCAGGGCGCCATGCGCATCAAGGCCCCCAATGAACTGGTGCTCGAATATACGTCCCAGATGATGGCATGGCTGCTGTTTCTCGAGCCGCCCAAGGACGAAGAAATTGGCCTGCTGGGCCTGGGTGCCGGTTCGCTGGCGCGCTTTTGCCTGAAGCACACCCGTAGCGGGGTGGCCGCCGTCGAATGGAACCCGCAGGTTACGGCTGTCTGCCAGATGTTCTTCCGTTTACCGATGTCGCAGCGTCTGCAAGTCGAACACGAAGATGCGGGCAAATGGGTCGCCGACCCCCGCAACGCCGGCCGTTGCCCCGTGCTGATGGTCGACCTTTACGACGCGACCGCCCGCGGCCCCGTGCGGGACTCTGTGAGCTTCTACCGGAGATGCCGGCGCGTGCTGGGCGACGTCGGGGTGCTGTCCGTGAATCTTTTCGGCCACCACGAGAGTTTCGACCACAACATCGAAAACCTGCGGCAGGCCTTTGACGACCGGCTGGTGCTCCTGCCGGAAATCGACGCGGGCAATCAGATCGTACTGGCGTTCACCGGCCCGCCCCTGGCCATCACGCCGTCCCAGTTGCTGGCGCGCGCCGAGCAGGTCGAGGGCCAGTATGGCTTGCCCGCACGCCGCTGGGCTCGCGCACTGACCCGTCATGCCGTAGACGGCGTGCTGCATTTCTGACCATTCCGTAGCGCAAGGCCTGTTCCGCGGGAATCCCCCTAGAGCGCGGGGCTTTCCTTGGCGGGGGGCGCGGCGTATGATGGACATTCCTGTAATTATGAATTATGGCGTCACCCGGGCCCTCATGACTGCTCCCATCGTCCGCCAAGCGCTGTATCTCGAGGTCGCAGACCGCCTGCGGGCCATGATACGTTCGCACGCGCTGGCCAGTGGCGAATGGATCGACGAAACCCGCTTGACCGGCTTGCTGGGCATATCGCGCACACCCTTGCGCGAAGCCTTGAAAGTGCTGGCCACCGAGGGTCTGGTGCGCCTTGAGCCGCGGCGCGGCTGTTTCGTCAACGAGCTGTCTCTGCAAGACCTGGAAGATATTTTTCCGCTGATGGCCATGCTCGAGGGGCGTTGTGCCCACGAGGCGGCGCTGAAGGCTACGGATGCGGAGCTGGCGGCCCTGGAGCCTTTGCATCGCGCATTGGCCGAGCATGCGGCCGCGGGCCGCATCGATGCCTATTACGAGACCAACGCGCTCATCCATGAGGCCGTGCAGGCGCTGGCCAACAACCGATGGCTGTCCGACATGGTGGGCAACCTGCGCAAGGTGCTCAGCCTGTTCCGCCACAAGAGCCTGGTGCTGCCGGGCCGCATCGCCGAATCCTGCGCCGAACACATGGCGATTTTCGCGGCGCTCAAGGCGCGCGATCCCGAAGCGGCCGAGGCCCTTGCGCGCAAGCACCTGTTGCGCCAACTCGATGCCCTGCGCCTTCTGGCCAGCCGTGATGCCGAGCCAGGCCCGCCTTCCCCCTCTCCCAAGGAGCACTCCCATGACCGCTCTAGACTCCAGCCCGTACGCACGCGGCAACCGGCAAACTGAGGCCGATGCCGCTTCCGAGGTCGAGGCCGCTGAAGAAAACGCGGGCCTCATGGCCCGCCTGGGACGCTGGTGGGATCGCGGACGCTTGCCTGGTCAGGCCGAGATCCTGCCCTTGTTCGAGGCCCGGCTGACCGACGTGGCGGCCAACAAGCTGGCACGTGGCTGGTGCGGTGCTTACACCGCGGCCGACAGCAAGCGGCGCCGCGAGCTTCTGACGGGGCTGGCGCAGGTGAGCGCCGGCTTCGAGCCGCGTGGTGACCAGGGCCTGAAACTGTTCCGGCGCTTCAATGCCTTGCCCGATGGACTGCGGTTCCTGGTGGCGCTGCGCGCCGACATGCTGCGCTGGCGCAAGCAGGTGGCAGGGTTGCAGGCGCTCGACAAAGACCTGGAAACGCTGCTGTCGGCCTGGTTCGATGTGGGCCTGCTGGAATTGCGCCCGCTTACCTGGGATTCACCCGCATCGCTGCTTGAAAAGCTCATCATCTACGAAGCCGTGCACGAAATCCGCTCGTGGGACGACTTGCGTCATCGGGTCGCGCCGGATCGGCGTTGCTATGCATATTTCCACCCGCAGATGCCGGACGTGCCGCTGATATTCGTTGAAGTGGCCTTCGCCACGCAAATGGCCGACAACGTGCAGGCGGTTCTGGATATGTCGGCGCCTCCGCAAGACCTGGACAAGGCGCGCTGGGCCATCTTCTATTCCATATCGAACACCCAGCCGGGGCTGCGCGGCATCAGTTTCGGCAATTTCCTGCTCAAGCGCGTCATTGAAAGCTTGCTGGAAGAAGTCCCCAAGGTGCGTTCCTTCGCCACGCTGTCGCCAATGCCGGGACTGGTCGACTGGCTGTCGCGCCTGAGTGCCCAAGAGGTCGAAGACATCGTGCGCGACAAGGCCCGCGACCGCTCCGGTGCGCCCGACGGGGCGCGCTGGGTGGCTCGCCTCACCAAGGCCGCGGGCGGCAAGCCTTCCGAAATCGTGCAGCGCACCGGGCTGAAGCTGGCGGCGCATTATCTGATGTCCATGAAGAACGGCCAGCCGCTCGATCCCGTCGCGCGCTTCCACCTTGGCAACGGCGCCCGGATCGAACGGCTGAACTGGGCGGCCGATACCTCGCCCAAGGGCTTGAGCCAGTCGTGCGGGATGATGGTGAATTACCTGTACGATCTGG
This sequence comes from Bordetella sp. MIP270_01_BMS, assembly GCF_054958705.1. Classification (NCBI taxonomy): domain Bacteria; kingdom Pseudomonadati; phylum Pseudomonadota; class Betaproteobacteria; order Burkholderiales; family Alcaligenaceae; genus Bordetella; species Bordetella sp. MIP270_01_BMS. The sequence goes on from NZ_CM143297.1 coordinate 4,442,905, forward strand.
ACGATCTCGACGCGAACCTGGCTCAGTTGGGCGAGGGCAAGCCGCGCGTCAGCCGTGGCATCGCGCGCATCGGGTAGGGCGGACATGGGCGAAACATCATCGGCCGGCCAAGTGCTGCTGCAACGCGAAGGCCCCCTCGCGTGGGTGACCCTTTCGCACCCGGGGCGCTTGAACGCCATTAGCGTTGCCATGTGGCATCAGCTGCGTGGCGTGTTCGAGCAGTTGTCCGGCGACGCGTCCGTGCGCTGCGTGGTGGTGCGCGGCGACGGCTGCAACTTTGCCGCCGGGGCAGACATCCGCGAGTTCCCGCAGGTGCGCGGCAACCTGCAACAGGTACGGCACTATCACCAGCACGTGCTGGCGCCTGCCCTGGCCGCGGTGGCGCAGTGTCCGCACCCCGTCATTGCCCAGATCGAAGGCGTGTGCGTGGGCGGCGGGCTCGAGATCGCCAGCCAGTGCGACCTGCGCATCGCTGGCGCTTCGGCGAGATTCGGCGTGCCCATCAATCGGCTGGGGTTTCCCATGGCGCCCGAGGAAATGCAGGGCCTGCTGGCATTGGCGGGCCGTGCCGCCACCATGGCGATCCTGCTCGAAGGGCGCGTATTCGACAGCGCCGAGGCCCAGTCGCTGGGGCTGCTGACGCGCGTGGTGCCCGACGCCGATGTGGCGGCGCAGGTGCGCGCCAGCGCTGAGCGCATTGCGCGCGGTGCGCCGCTCGCGGCCCGCATCAACAAGCGCCAGGCGCGCCGGCTGTTGCAGGGCGCCCCTCTAACCGAGGCCGAATTTCAAGATTTCTTTTCTTATGCCGAGAGCCGCGACCATCGCGAAGGTGTAGATGCCTTCCTGGCGGGGCGGCCGCCCGTATTTACCGGAGATTGAACAAGGTGAGCAACGCCAACTTGTACACCATTTTGCAGGGCGGTTTTCCCGCCGACCGCAGCAAAGTCGCGCTGGAAACGCCAGATCTCAGCTACACGTGGACTGACCTCGACCAGGCCAGCGCCCGCATGGCCAATCTGCTGGCTTCGCTCGGCCTGCCCGAAGGCGCGCGCGTGGCCGTGCAGGTCGATAAATCGCCCGAGGCGCTGCTGCTGTATCTGGCCACCCTGCGTGCCGGCTACGTCTACCTGCCCCTGAACACCGCCTACCGCGAAAGCGAAGTGGCTTATTTCCTGGGCGATGCCGAGCCCTCTGTCGTGGTGTGTTCCAGCAAGAACCAGGACTGGATGCGTCGCGTGGCCGACCAGGCCGGCACCCGCCACGTCTATACGCTGGACGATGACCGCAGCGGGTCGCTGCTCGATGCCAGCGCCGGCCTTGACACCCACTTTGACGCCGCGGTGCGCGGCGTGGACGACCTGGCTGCCATCCTGTACACATCGGGCACCACTGGCCGCAGCAAGGGCGCAATGCTCACGCATGGCAACCTGGCGTCAAACGCGCAGGTACTGCATCGCTATTGGGGATGGCGCGCCGATGACGTCCTGTTGCACATGCTGCCGATTTTCCACGTGCATGGCCTGTTCGTGGCTTCGCATGGCGCGCTGCTGGCCGGGGCGCGCATGATCTGGCTGCCCAGGCTCGATATGGACCAGGCGCTGCATTACCTGCCGCGGTCCACGGTCATGATGGGCGTACCCACCTACTACGTGCGCCTGCTTGCGGATGCGCGCTTCACACGCGAGGTCTGCGCGCGCATGCGGCTGTTCATCTCGGGTTCGGCGCCCCTGCTGATGGAAACTTTCAACGAGTTCAAGGAACGCACCGGCCACACCATCCTCGAGCGCTATGGCATGAGCGAAACCGTCATGCTGACGTCCAACCCGTACGATCCGGCAGAAGGCGAGCGCCTTGGCGGCACGGTGGGCAAGCCCTTGCCGGGTGTGCAGGTGAGGGTGGTCGACGACGCCGGCACAGAACTCGGCGATGACGAAATCGGCAATGTGCAGGTACGCGGTCCCAATGTGTTCGCCGGATATTGGCGCATGCCCGAGAAGACCCGTGAAGAGTTCACCGCTGACGGCTGGTTCCGTACTGGAGACGTAGGCCGCTGGGGCGGCGAATCCGGCGGCCGCAAAGTGCCCGCCGACTATCTTTCCATTGTGGGCCGCAGCAAAGACTTGATCATTTCGGGAGGCTACAACGTCTACCCCAAAGAGATCGAGCTGATCATCGACGAGTTGCCCGGCGTGCTGGAATCGGCGGTCATCGGCGTGCCCCATCCCGATTTTGGCGAAGCGGTGGTGGCCGTGGTGGTGGCGCGCCCCGGCGCGGTGGTCGATACCGGCGCGATGCAAGCCGAACTGAAGTCGCGCATCGCCAACTTCAAAGTGCCCAAGCAGATCCACGTGGTTGAGCAACTGCCGCGCAACACCATGGGCAAAGTGCAGAAGAACGTCCTGCGCGATACATACAAGGCAGGCTAGCAGCAAGCATGGGGCGGCCGGCAGGCCGTTCCTTCCATCATTCCGACCGGCAGGAGGGCCGATCAGCACCCAGCAGGCAAGTCACGTTAAAACCGCATTACCTTGCAGAAAAAAATGAGTCGCAAGCAGCCTGACGAGCTGCATTCAACCGAGGAGATGAAATGAACCACACCGTTATCCGTGCCCTGGCCCTCGCGGCCGCGCTGGGCGCCAGCATGGCCCTGGCCCCCTCCGCCGCGGCAGATTGGCCCGAACGGCCCGTTACCCTAGTTGTGCCGTTCCCCGCCGGCGGCGGCACAGACACCTTCGCGCGCCCACTGGCCCAACAGCTGGGCATGCAGCTCGGCCAGTCCGTGGTCGTCGACAACAAAGGCGGAGCGGGCGGCACGGTGGGTGCCGCGGTAGCCGCCAAGGCCAAGCCCGACGGTTACACATTTTTCATGGGCGGCGCGCATCATGTCGTGGCCCCGGCGCTTTACAAGAACCTCACGTATGACATCCAGAAAGACTTCGTGCCGGTGGCGCTGCTGGCGCAGCCGCCGCAGGTCGTGGTGGTGAATGCGTCCAAGCTGCCGGTCAATACGCTGCAAGAGTTCATCGAATACGCGCGCAAGCGGCCGGGCGAAATCAACTTCGGCACGGCGGGCAAGGGCAGCACGCACCATCTGGCAGGCGAACTCTTTGCCATGCAGACGGGCATCAAGCTGGTCGACGTGCCGTACCAGGGCGCGGGCCCGATGCTCTCGGCGCTGATCGGCGGCCAGGTCGACCTGGCCTTCGACGGGCTCGGATCGTCGGCGGGGCACATCCGTTCAGGCAGCATCAAGCCCCTGGCAGTCGCCGCCGCGCAGCGTTCGCCGTCGTTCCCGAATGTGCCGACCGTGGCTGAGGCTGGCGTACCCAACTACGAAGTCTCTACCTGGTATGCGATGTGGGCGCCCGCGGGTACACCCAAGCCCGTGGTCGACAAAATGATCGCCGAAGTCGCCAAGGCCCTCAACTCCCCCAAGGTCAAGGAAATCTGGGCCAGCAACGGCTCCAGCATTCCGGATATGTCCGGGGAAAAGTTCGGTGAGTTTGTCGACAGCGAGATCGACCGCTGGGGCAAGGTGGTCAAGGATTCCGGCGTGACGCTGGATTGATCGCCTGGCCCGGCGCACCGATCGGCGCGCCGGGCCGCGGCGCCTGCACCATTTCAGGGATTTCCCGCGCCGCGCATCCCCCGACTACAGGTTAGACTTTGCGGTTTCACGGGCCGGCCGGCAGGCGGAAAGCCTTTGGCAGGCCGTGACCCTAAACAAGATTCAAAGGTGCAAGGAGTAACCTATGCTGATCGGAAAAAAACATTTTCTGACGGTGGGCGCACTGGCGGCAGCGCTGGCTATCCACGCTGTTCCCGCCGCGGCGCAACAGAAATCGGTGGCCGTGACGGCCATCGTCGAGCATCCCGCGCTCGACGCCGTGCGCGATGGCGTCCAGGACGCGCTGAAACAGGCTGGCTTCGAGTCCGGCAAGAACCTCAAATGGCAGTACCAGAGCGCCCAGGGCAATACCGGCACGGCGGCGCAGATTGCCCGCAAGTTCGTGGGGGATCGTCCCGACGTCATCGTGGCCATCGCGACACCTTCGGCCCAGTCGGTGGTGGCCGCCACCAAAAATGTCCCCGTGGTGTATTCGGCGGTCACCGATCCGGTGGCCGCCCAGCTGGTCCCCTCCATGGGCGCCTCGGGCACCAACGTCACGGGCGTGTCCGACCTGCTTGCGCTCGACAAGCAGATCGACTTGATCAAGAAGGTGGTTCCCGACGCCAAGCGCGTGGGCATGGTCTACAACCCGGGCGAAGCCAACTCGGTCGTCGTCGTCAAGCAGTTGCAGGAATTGCTGTCGAAGGCGGGCATGACGCTGGTCGAGGCCGCCGCGCCGCGCACGGTTGATGTGGCCTCCGCCGCGCGCAGCCTGATCGGCAAGGTCGATGTCATCTACACGAGCACCGACAATAACGTCGTCTCGGCTTATGAGGCGCTGGTGAAAGTCGGCAACGATGCGAAGATCCCGCTGGTGGCTTCCGACACCGACAGCGTGAAGCGGGGCGCCATTGCCGCACTGGGTGTCGACTACCGCGACCTGGGCGTGCAAACGGGCAAGATCGTCGTGCGCATCCTGAAGGGCGAGCAGCCCGGCGCCATCCCCTCGGAAACCAGCTCGAACCTGCGCCTGTTCGTCAATCCGGGCGCGGCCGCCAAGCAGGGCGTCACGCTGCCGGACGCCTTGGTGAAGTCCGCCGCCGACGTCGTCAAGTAATCCGCGGCTGCCGGCACAACCGGCCGGCAGCGCGTTTTTTCCACAGAAACAGCCTAGGCAGTGCCCGGCAGGTTCACAAGACTTGCCGGGCCCGACTCCATTCATGTCCATGTTCTCTTTGCTCGGCGCCCTGGAAATCGGCCTGATTTTCAGCCTAGTCGCGCTGGGTGTCCTGATCTCTTTCAGGCTGCTGCGTTTTCCCGATCTCACGGTCGACGGCAGCTTTCCATTGGGCGGCGCCGTGTGCGCCACGCTCATTTCCGGCGGCATGGACCCTTTCGCTGCCACCGTGGCCGCCACCGCGGCCGGGGCCCTGGCGGGGCTGGTGACGGGCTGGCTCAATGTCAGGCTGCGCATCATGGACCTGCTCGCCAGCATCCTGATGATGATCGCCCTGTACTCGGTCAACCTGCGTATCATGGGTCGGCCCAACGTACCGCTGATCACCGAGCCCACCGTCTTCACCCTGCTGCAGCCCACCTGGCTTAGCGACTACGTGGCCCGGCCGCTGATCCTCATCGTGGTGGTGATTGCGGTCAAGCTGCTGCTCGACTGGTTCCTCGCCACACAGACTGGCCTGGCCATGCGCGCCACCGGATCCAACGGCCGCATGGCGCGTGCGCAGGGAGTGAACTCCGGCGGAATGATCCTGGCCGGCATGGCGCTGTCGAATGCCATGGTGGGCCTGGCGGGCGCGCTGTTCGCGCAGACGCAGGGCGGGGCCGACATATCCATGGGCATAGGCACCATCGTCATCGGTCTGGCCGCCGTGATCGTCGGTGAAAGCATCCTGCCTTCGCGCAAGCTGGTGCTGGCCACGCTGGCCGTCATTCTGGGCGCGATCGTCTATCGCTTCTTCATCGCGCTGGCGCTCAACAGCGACTTCATCGGCTTGAAGGCCCAGGACCTTAACCTGGTCACAGCGGTGCTGGTCACTATCGCCCTGGTCATCCCCATGATGAAGCGCCGCCTGTTCGGCAAAAAAGGAGCCTGAACATGCTGCGCGCACAAGACCTGAAGATCACTTTCAACGCCGGCACGCCTATTGAAACCCGGGCGTTGCGGGGCCTGTCGCTCGATATTCCCACGGGCCAGTTCGTCACCGTCATCGGCTCGAACGGCGCCGGAAAATCGACATTCCTGAACGCCGTTTCCGGCGACCTGCCGGTCGACACCGGCCGCATCGAGATCGATGGCACCGACGTCACCCGCGAACCCGTGTGGCAGCGCGCCGGACGCGTGGCGCGAGTGTTCCAGGACCCGATGGCCGGCACCTGCGAAGATCTCACCATCGAAGAGAACATGGCGCTTGCCCAGTTGCGCGGCGCGCGCCGCGGCTTCGGCAGAGCCGTCAAGGCATCGATGCGCGAAGGCTTCCGCGAACGGCTGGCCACGCTGGGCCTGGGCCTGGAAAACCGGCTTACCGACCGCATAGGCCTGCTTTCGGGCGGACAGCGCCAGGCGGTGAGCCTGTTGATGGCCGCCTTGCAACCCTCGCGTATTCTGCTGCTCGATGAGCACACCGCGGCGCTCGACCCGCGCACCGCCGACTTCGTTCTGCAGCTCACGGCACGCATCGTGGCCGAGAGCAAGCTCACGACGATGATGGTTACCCACAGCATGCGCCAGGCGCTCGATGTAGGTGAACGCACCGTCATGCTGCATCAGGGGCAGGTGGTGCTCGATGTCTCGGGCGAAGAGCGCAAAGGGCTGGACGTGCCCGATTTGCTGGCCATGTTCGAACGCGTGCGCGGCGAGAAGCTGGCCGACGATGCCCTGCTGCTGGGCTAGGCCCCGGCAGGCGCAGCCGCTCCGGCCGCGGCAGCGCCCGCTCCACCGCTGCAGTCGGGCCATCCGACCGGGCAGGGCAGTTGGGGCGCCTGCGCCTCGTCGCGCCCGGTCTCCGGTGCGCCCGCCGTGCCGATCAATGGGAATCGCGCGGTCGGCGCCCCACCCGTGCGAACGCCTCCGGCCCGGTTCCTTCCCGGGCGCGCCGGCGCCAATGCAAATGTGATTGCATTGCCAGTTTGCGCGCTTCGCGGCATGATGCGTGCAACCCCCCATGCGGAGACCCAGATGAACTGCCCAGCATTCCTGCCTGCCCTGGCCGCGGCCAGCCTGTTGTCGGCCTGCGCATCCGGTCCGAACATCCGTAGCGATTACGATCACAGCGCGGACTTCGCGCAATATCGCAGCTTCGGCTTCATGTCGCCACTGGGCACCGACAAGGCAGGCTACAGCACTCTGCTTACCGAACGCCTGAAGACCGCCACGCGCAGCCAGATGGAAATGCGGGGCTACAGCTATGACGAGCATTCCCCCGATCTGCTCATCAACTTCAACGCGCGGTTGCAGCAGAAGACCGATGTCATGCCCGCCGCGCCCATGCCGTATTACGGCTACCGGGCCGGCTTCTACGGCGGCTGGCCCGGCTATGGCTGGGGCAGCGACGTCTACCAGTACACCGAGGGCACCCTGAACATCGACCTGGTCGACGCCAGCCGCAAGCAACTGGTGTGGGAGGGCGTCAGCGTCGGCGTGGTCGACAACGTCGCCACGGCGAACTCCGCCCAGAGCGTCGAGCGCAGTGTCGCCCAGGTGTTCACCCGCTACCCGTTCCGGGCAGGCAGCGGCACGGTGCAAACTCCCGCGCCGCGGAACTGACTTTGGCCAAAGACAAGCGTCACGCTCGCCAGGGGGGCCTGGCAAACTACGAGAACGTGGCCCTGGTGCTGCAGGGCGGCGGCGCGCTGGGCTCTTATCAGGCCGGCGTCTATGAAGGACTGCACGAGGCGGGCCTGCGCCCCAACTGGCTGGCCGGCATTTCCATCGGCGCCATCAACGCGGCCATCATCGCCGGTTCGCCGCCCGAAGAACGCATCGAGCGTCTGCGGGGTTTCTGGGAAAGCATCTGCCGACCCACCGGTTTTGGCGCTCTGCCCTGGGGCGACACCCTGGCGCAGATGTTCCAGGGCGTGCCCTTCGGCTTTGGCTCGCCTGCATCAAACGGTCACCTGGCCGCCTTTCAGGCGCTGACCACCGGCCAGCCCGGCTTCTTCAGGCCCCGGTATCCGCCGCCATACTGGTTGCGAGGCGGGCCTGCCGCCACCAGCTACTACGATACCGAACCCCTGGCGGCCACCTTGCGCCGGTATGTGGACTTCGACCTGCTCAACAATGGCGACACGCGGGTGAGTTTCGGCGCGGTCAATGTGCGCACGGGCAATTTTTCTTACTTCGACAGCTCCCGCACCCCCTTGCGCGTCGAGCACATCATGGCATCGGGCGCCTTGCCGCCCGGATTTCCCGCGGTGGAAATCGATGGCGAGTACTACTGGGACGGCGGCGTGGTGTCCAACACGCCGCTCGCCCATGTGCTTTCGACCCATCCGATGCTAGATACGCTGGCCTTCCAGGTCGACCTCTGGCCGGCCCGCGGGCCGCTGCCCACCAACCTCGAAGAGGTGGCCGAGCGGCAGAAAGATATCCAGTATTCCAGCCGGACGCGCACCGTCACCAACACCTATCAGCGTGTGCTCAAGCTGCGGCGCGCCCTGCAGCGCCTGCTCGAACGCCTGCCCGAACACGAGCGCGACAGCGCCGAACTGGCCGACATCCGCGAGCAGGCCTGTACGCCCGTGGTCAATGTCGTCAACCTGATCTACGAAGCCAAGCACTACGAACGAAACTCGAAAGATTATGAGTTCGGCTCGGAGGCCATGCGCGACCACTGGCTCAGCGGCCTGACCGATATCCGGCGCACGCTCGACGACCCGGCGGTGCTGGAGCGGCCCGCTGCCGACCAGAGTTTCGTCACCCATGACGTACACCGGCGTCCGGATTGAAGCCGGGTCGGCAGGGCGGTCCGTGCGGGGTTAGGTCGTCTGATTTAAGGGCCCAGCGGGTGCAGACCGGCAGGCGTTCAGCGCGTTGCCCGGTAATTTGCGGGGTCCGAAGGGCAACAATGCGCGCGCGCCGTGCAAATCGCTGTCTTCAGCTTGCCTTCCACTGCCATTCAAAGATTACATGCCCACGCCCGTGTCTGTTTTCCCGGCGCCCCCCGCCCCGGCTGCCCGTCCCGCGCAGGGCGGCGATGCCTGGGCCCTGCTGTATCAGGGCTGGACGCTCAGCATGCCCGATGGCCAGCGACTGAATCTCACTGCCATTGAACGCGCCTGCTTTCTCTGCCTGGTCGAAAGCCCGCATCGGGAACTCACCCGCCAGGCGCTGGCGCGCTGCGTGCCGATGGCCAGCGTGCGCACCATCAATGTGTCCATCAGCCGCTTGCGCAAGAAGGTCCGCAATCTTGGCGTCACGCTGCCGCTGCACACGGTGCATGGCGTAGGCTATGTATTCCTGGGTCGCCTGGAGTCGCAATCGGCGGCTTCGTAATCCGCATACAGGCCGCAATACAGCATAAAGCGCGAAATACTGTCGATATAAGACGAAAATACGGTACAGTAACGGGCTTCTCGGACGCGTCTCCAGCCGTTCGACCCCGTGAGCGCGGGCTCCGTGCCACGGTTCTACTCCGTGAGGATTCCATGCGTTTTTCCCCTCATCGTGTCTCGGGAATCGGGGCCGCCGTTCTTGTCGTATTGGCCCTGGCGGGCTGCAAAGAACAGCCGCAGATGAATCCGGGCATGCCGCAGGTCAGCGTCATTACGGTCCAACCCAAGCCCGCGTCCATCGTGTCCGACCTGCCCGGCCGCGTCGACGCCGTGCGAGATGCGCAGATCCGGGCCCGTGTGACGGGAATCGTTCAAAGCATAGAGTTCGAGCAGGGTGGCGAAGTCAAGGAAGGCCAGCTGCTGTTCAAGATTGATCCGGCGCCTTACCGGGCGGCACGTGACCAGGCCGCGGCCCAGCTCAAGCAGGCGCAGGCGGATGCTTACAGCGCCAAGGCGCTGGCCAATCGCTACGCGCCGCTGGTCAAGGCCAACGCCGTGAGCAAGCAGGAATACGACAACGCCGTGGCCGGCAACCGTCAGGCCGAAGCCGCCGTAGCCGCCGCCAAGGCCAACCTCGACAGCGCCGCCATCAACCTGGGTTACACCGACGTCACCTCGCCCATCAGCGGGCGCATCGGCAAGCCTCTGGTCACCGAAGGCGCGCTCGTAGAGGCCACCTCGGCCACCCAGATGGCCGTGGTGCAGCAACTCGACCCCATCTATATTGATTTCACGCAGAGCACGGTAGAACTGGCCAAGCTGCGCAAAGCCTTCGCCAGCGGGCAGATGCAGCGCGTGGGCGACAACGCGGCGCGCGTCGAGGTGGTGCTCGAAGACGGCTCGGTGTACGAACATGCCGGCAAGCTGCTTTTCACCGGCATTACCGTCGACCCCACCACGGGGCAGGTCAACCTGCGGGCCGAAGTGCCCAACCCCGACAACATCCTGCTGCCTGGTATGTACGTGCGCGTGCGGGTCAACGAGGGTATCGACGAGCAGGCCCTGCTGGTGCCGCAGCAGTCCCTGCAGCGTACGGCCGACGGCATGCAGAGCCTGATGCTGGTGAAAGACAACAAGATTGACCAGGTGTCTGTCACTACCGGGCCCGTCATCGACAATCAATGGCTCATCACCAGCGGCCTGAAGGCGGGTGACGTGGTGGTCGTCGAAGGCTTCCAGAAGATCCGCCCAGGTGCGCCGGTGCAGGCGTCGCCGTGGAATCCCGGTCAGGCGGGCAAGGCGGCGCAACCCGGTGCGGCGCCTCCGGCGTCACCCGCAGGCGGCGCCGCCCAGCCTTCGGGCGAGCCCGCACAGCCCAGTGACGGGGCCGCGTCCGGGAAACCGGCCTCAGGCCAGCCGTCCTGAACGGCGCGCGGCGTTATGCCGCGCGCCGCTTTTCGTGAGCATTTGCTGAGTCAGCCCACATGCCGCAATTTTTTATAGATCGACCAATTTTCGCCTGGGTAGTCGCCCTGTTCATTCTGCTGGCCGGGCTCCTGGCGATCCCCAACATGCCGGTCGCGCAGTACCCCGACGTGGCGCCGCCCGCCATTACCATCACGGCCACGTATCCGGGTGCTTCGGCCCAGGAAGTCGCCGAGTCGGTAACCAGCATCATCGAAGACCAGCTCAACGGCGCCAAGGGCCTGCTGTATTACGAGTCGGTCAGCGATTCGTACGGCCAGTCCACCATCACGGCCACTTTCGCCCCGGGTACCGATCCCGATATGGCGCAGGTCGACGTGCAGAACCGCGTGTCCAACGTGTCGGCTCAGCTGCCGGTGGCCGTGAACCAGCAGGGCATCACCTACGAGCAGACCAGCGCCGGCTTTCTGATGATCGTGACGCTGTCGTCGACTGACGGCACGCTGGATCAGACGGCGCTTGCCGACTATATTTCCCGCAACGTCCAGAACCCGGTGTCGCGCGTGCCCGGGGTCGGCCAGTTCCAGTTGTTCGCCGCGCCGCGCGCCATGCGCGTCTGGATAGATCCCGACAAGCTGGTGGGCTTCAATCTCAGCGCCGCCGAGGTCAACGCGGCCATCAGCCGCCAGAATGTGCTGGTGTCGGCCGGCAGCATGGGGGCACCGCCCAACCCGGCCAGCCAGCGTTCCACCGCCACCATCATCGTCAACGGCCAGCTTTCCAGCGTTGAAGCCTTCGGCAATATCGTGCTGCGTGCCAACACCGATGGCTCATCGGTGCGCCTGCGCGATGTCGCGCGCATCGAAGTCGGGGCCGACAACTATCAGTTCGGCGCCCGCCTGAACGGCAAGCCCACCGCGGCCTTCGCCATCGTGCTGTCGCCCGACGCCAACGCGCTGGCCACCGCAGAAGGTGTGCGCGCCCAGATGGAAACGCTGTCCCAGTATTTCCCGGGCAATATCCGGTACGACATTCCTTACGATACCGCCCCCTACGTCAAGATCTCCATCGAGCAGGTGCTGCACACGCTGGCCGAGGCCATGGTGCTGGTTTTCCTGGTCATGTATCTGTTCCTGCAGAACGTTCGATACACGATCATCCCGGCGCTGGTGGTTCCGGTAGCCATGCTCGGCGCTTTCGCGGTGATGCTCGCCCTGGGCTTTTCCATCAACGTGCTCACCATGTTCGCCATGGTGCTGGCTATCGGTATCCTGGTCGACGACGCCATCGTGGTGGTCGAGAACGTCGAGCGCATCATGGTCACCGAAGGCCTCTCGCCCAAAGAGGCCACAAAGAAGGCCATGCCGCAGATCAGCGGCGCCATCGTGGGCATCACGCTGGTGCTGGTCACGGTGTTCCTGCCGCTGGCCTTCATGAGCGGCTCGGTGGGCGTGATCTATCGCCAGTTCTCGGTGGCCATGGCGGTATCGATCTTCTTCTCGGCGCTCCTGGCCCTGACCTTCACCCCGGCCTTGTGCGCCACCATCCTGAAGCCGGTGCCCAAGGGCCACCATATCGACAAGAAGGGCTTCTTCGGCTGGTTCAACCGCAAGTTCGATGCCACCACCCACAGATACCAGAACTGGGTCGCCCGCATCCTGCACAAGGGCGGGCGCATGATGGTGCTGTTCCTGGTGCTGGTGCTGCTGCTGGGCTGGCTGTTTCTGCGGCTGCCGTCATCGTTCCTGCCAGAGGAAGACCAGGGCTATGTGGTCAGCAACATCGAACTGCCGACCGGCGCCAGTGCCAATCGCACGGTCGACGTCATCGAGCAGGTCGAGCAGTACTTCATGTCGCAGCCTGCCGTTGAAAACATCATTGCCGTGCAGGGCTTCAGCTTCAACGGTAACGGCTTGAACGCGGCCATTGCGTTTACGACGTTGAAAGACTTCTCCGAGCGCAAGGAAAGGCAGGATTCCGCCGGCGCCATCGCGTTCAAGGCGTTCGAGAAGCAGTTGATGGGCATTCACGACGCGCAGGTGTTCACCCTGGTGCCGCCTGCGATTTCATCGCTGGGCAATGCCTCGGGCTTCGACTTCCGGCTGCAAGACCGGGCCAACGCGGGTACTGCCGCGCTGGCCCAGGCCACGGCCCAGCTGATGGGTCTGGCCATGCAGAGTCCGGTGCTGTCGCAAGTGCGTATCACCGGGCTGGGCGACGGGCCGCAACTGAACCTCAACATCGACCGCGACAAGGCGGCCGCGCTGGGGGTCGATTTCGACGCCGCCGCCACGCTGTTGTCCACGGCGCTGGGCTCGGCCTATATCGACAAGTTCCCGAACATGGGCCGCATGCAGAACATCTGGGTGCAAGCCGAGGCGCGCCATCGCATGCAGGTCGACGACATCCTGCGGATGAACGTCAACAACAGGGAAGGCGGCATGGTGCCCCTATCCAGCTTCGTGACCGCGAAGTGGACGCAGGGCCCCGTGCAGGTGGTCCGCTACAACAGCTACGAATCCATGCGTATCGGCGGCGATGCCGCGCCCGGCTACACCACGGGCGAAGCCATGGCCGAAATGGAACGCCTGGTGGGGCAGCTTCCCAGCGGCTTCGGCTATGAATGGAACGGCCTGTCATATCAGGAAAGGCAGGCGGGCAGCCAGGCGCCCATCCTGCTGGGGCTGTCATTGCTGATTGTCTTCCTGGTGCTGGCCGCCCTGTACGAAAGCTGGGCGATCCCGCTGTCGGTCATGCTGGTGGTTCCGCTCGGCATGCTGGGCGCGGTGGCGCTGGTGTCTGCGATGGGCATGTCCAATGACGTGTATTTCCAGGTGGGCATGGTGACGGTTATCGGCCTGTCCGCCAAGAACGCCATCCTGATCGTCGAGTTCGCCAAAGATCAGTACGCCCGCGGCATGGGCCTGTACGAAGCCACGATCGAAGCGGCCAGGCTGCGTTTCCGCCCGATTCTCATGACCTCGCTGGCGTTCATCCTGGGCGTGATCCCGCTCGCCATCGCCACTGGCGCCGGCGCGGCCAGCCAGCGGGCGGTCGGCATTGGCGTGCTGGGCGGCATGCTGGCCGCCACGCCGTTCGCGGTGATCTTCGTGCCGACCTTCTTCGTGGTGGTGCTCAGCCTGTTCAAGACCAAGCCCCGCCTGCTGGGTAACGAACTCAAGGAATTTGAAGCCGAGCAGGCCGCCAAGCGCGCCCGCGAGGCATCGTCCGATCAATCCGGCCACGGACCCGTAGCGGCGCCCGGCCAGGAGGGCAAGGAATGACAGCCCTGAAGTACAAACGAACCGCGCTGTCCGCGTGCATGGCGGCATTGCTGGCCGGCTGCTCGCTGGCTCCCGAATACCATCGGCCCGAATCGCCGGTGCCGGCCGATTGGCCGTCGCAGCCCGAGGTGCAGTTCGGCGGCGATGGACAGGCCACGTCGCTTTCCGAACAATCTGTGCAGTCGGTGGCGCCGGCGGGCGCCGTCCCGGCGGCCGACATCGGCTGGCGGGATTTCTTCCGCGATCCCAGGCTGCGCAGCCTGATCGAACTCTCGCTGCTCAATAACCGCGACCTGCGCGTGGCGGTGCAGCGGGTAGAAGAGGCGCGTGCCCAGTACGGAATCCAGCGCGGAGCGCAGTGGCCCAGCATAGGCGCCGGGGCCGAGGGCACCCGGCAGCGCGTGCCCGCCGACATGAGCCCGCTGGGTCGCAGTACGGTGGGCAACACCTTCCAGGCGGGCATCGGTCTCACTTCGTTCGAGATCGACCTGTTCGGCCGGTTGCGCAATCTCTCGGAAGCGGCCTATCAGCAATACCTGGCCACAGAGCAGGCGCAGCGCAGCGTGCATATCACCCTGGTCAGCGCCGTGGCGCAGGCGTACTTCACGCTGCGTGCTGCCGAGGTTCAGCTCGACCTCACCGAGAAAACGCTGGCGTCCCGCCAGGAATCCTACGATCTGGTCAAGCGCCGCTTCGACGGTGGCGTGGCATCCGAACTCGAGCTCAACCAGTCCAAGGGGCTGCTTGATTCGGCCTCGGCCGATCTGGCGCAGCTGGCGCGCGTGCGGGCGCAGTCCATCAATGCCCTGACGGTGCTGGTAGGCACCCCTCTGCCGGCGGACCTGCCGCCGCCCGCCGAGTTCGGCCGCGAGCAGTTGCTGACCACGGTGCCCGCAGGCTTGCCTTCCGACCTCCTGGCGCGACGGCCCGACATCATCGCCGCCGAGAATCAGCTGAAGGCCGCCAATGCCAATATCGGGGCGGCGCGCGCGGCGTTCTTCCCGACCATTTCGCTCACCGGCGCGCTGGGCTTCGCCAGTACCTCGATGGGTTCGCTGTTCGAAGGCAGCCAGCGCGCATGGAATTTCACGCCCTCGCTGACCACGCCCATCTTCGCCGGTGGCAGCATCCGCGAAGGCCTCAACCTCGCCAACGCGCGCAACAATATCGCGGTGGCACAGTACGAACAGACGATCCAGCAGGCGTTCCGCGAAGTCTCCGATGCGCTGGCGGGCGAGGCCACTTATGGCGCGCAGCTCGACGCGCTGCGTTCGCTCCAGACTTCCACAGCCCGTACGCTCGAACTGTCGAACCTGCGCTACACGAGCGGCATCGACAACTACCTGCAGGTGCAGACGGCTCAGGTCGACTTCTTCAGCGCCCAGCTGGGCCTGGTGCAGGCCGGCCTCGAGGCCCTGAACAACCGCGTCGAACTCTACAAGGCGCTGGGCGGCGGCTGGACTGAAGCGACAAAAGTATCCACCGAAACATCACCATGATAGAACTGGGCGTCAACATCGATCACGTGGCGACGCTGCGCCAGCAGCGCCACACCGCCTATCCCGATCCCGTAGCGGCCGCACTGCGCGCCGAAGACGCGGGCGCGGACCTCATCACCCTGCACCTGCGCGAAGACCGGCGCCATATCCAGGACGCCGACGTACACGCAATCCGCCCGCTGTTGCGCACCCGCATGAATCTCGAGTGCGCCATCACGGGCGAAATGCTCGATATTGCCTGCCAGGTGCGCCCCAGCGATGTGTGCCTGGTGCCCGAGAAACGTACCGAGCTCACCACCGAAGGTGGGCTGGACGTGCTGGGCGCGCAGGGCGCAGTGCGCGACGCCGTTGCGCGCCTGCACGATGCCGGCATTCGCGTCTCCTTGTTCATCGACCCCGACATCGCGCAAATCCAGGCCGCCGCTCAAGCAGGCGCGACGGTCATCGAATTGCACACCGGCGCCTACGCCGAAGCCGCCGAGGGCGCTGCCGAGCCCGAGCTCCAGCGCCTGCGCGCCGCGGTGGCCGAGGGCCTGCGCCATGGCATGCGCGTCAATGCAGGCCATGGCCTGCACTATGGCAACGTGGGTCCGATTGCCGCGCTCGACGGCATCGCCGAACTGAATATCGGCCATGCCATCGTGGCGCAGGCTGTGTTCGACGGCTGGGAGAAGGCCGTGCGCGACATGAAAGCCCTGATGGTGCTGGCCCGCCAGCAGACGTTGCGCGGCCGCTGAACTCGGCCGGGGCCTGTACGGTCGCGTATCATCCCGGATAAGGGGCGATCGTCGCCCCATGTGTGCATGCGACCCTTACCCCATGTCTGCCCATCCCCCCGTCTCGCCCCCCGTGCCTGCGGGCGCCATTGCCGGCATCGGCATGGACCTGCTGCGCATCGATCGCATCGAACGCGCGCTGGCGCGCCATGGTGACCGCTTCGCAGAGAAGATCCTGGGCCCGGAAGAGCTGCAGAAGTTCCATGCGCGCCGCGCCCGCGATGCAGCGCGCGGCGTGCGCTTTCTGGCCACGCGCTTCGCCGCCAAAGAGGCTTTCTCGAAAGCCATAGGGCTGGGCATGCGCATGCCCATGACCTGGACGCGCGTCCAGACGTTGAATGCGCCCGGCGGGCGCCCCATGCTGGTCATCGCGCCCGGCCTGCGCGAATGGTATGAGCAGCGCTTCGGCGCCGCCCACGTTTCGATTACGGATGAGTCCGACCTCGCCGCCGCCTATGTCGTGGTTGAGCGCAAGCCCTGAGGGCGGCCTGCAATTACCGGATATTCAAGGACACCTACCCATGGGTAAAAAGAGCAAAACCATTCTGCCGCCCGGCCCGGTCATGGTCGACGTCGCCGGCACCACCCTGACCAAAGCCGAGAAGCGGCGCCTGAGGCATCCGCTTGTGGGTGGGGTGATCCTGTTCGCCCGCAATTTCGAAAGTCGCGAGCAGCTGTGCGCCCTGACCCGCAAGATCCACCGCGCGCGCCAAGAGCCCCTGCTCATCGCCGTTGATCACGAGGGCGGACGGGTCCAGCGCTTTCGCGAAGACGGCTTTACGCCATTGCCGCCGATGCAGGCGCTGGGCAAGATCTGGGACGACGACCCGCTTGCGGCCATGCGGCTGGCCACCGAAGCCGGCTATGTGCTGGCCGCCGAACTGCGGGCCTGTGGCGTCGACCTCAGTTTCACCCCGGTGCTGGACCTGGATTATGGCGTGAGCCAGGTGATCGGCAATCGAGCGTTCCACCGCGACCCGCGCGTGGTCGCCATGCTGGCGCGTGCGCTGGCGCAAGGGCTGGCGCAAGCCGGCATGTCCGCTTGCGGCAAGCATTTCCCGGGCCACGGCTTCGTCGGCGCCGATTCGCATCACGAAATCCCCGTCGATCCCCGCACGCTCGAGCGCATCCTCAAAGAAGACGCTGCACCTTACGCGTGGCTGGGCGATGCCGTGCTGCCCGCAGTGATGCCCGCGCACGTCATCTACCCCAAGGTCGACCCGAATCCTGCGGGCTTTTCGCGCCGCTGGGTGCAGGACATTCTGCGAGGTGAACTGGGCTATGACGGCGTGGTGTTTTCCGACGACCTCACAATGGAAGGCGCGGCCGTGGCCGGCGACATTCTCGCCCGGGCCCAGGCTGCCCTGAGCGCCGGTTGCGACATGGTGCTGGTGTGCAACCGGCCCGACCTGGCCGATGAGCTCCTGGAGCGGCTCGACGTGGCGCACCCGGCCGAATCCGTGGCTCGCATCCGCCGCCTGATGCCGCGCTTCGACGCGCCCGACTGGAACACCTTGCAGGCTGAAACCCGTTACCAGAATGCCCGACGAATTCAATCTCAAATCGTTCCTGGCTGACCTTCCACACCTTCCCGGAGTCTATCGGCACATCGATGCCGATGGGGTGGTGATGTACGTGGGCAAGGCGCGCGACCTGAAGAAGCGCGTTTCGTCGTATTTCCAGAAGAACCTGTCCAGCCCCCGCATCGCCCAGATGGTCTCGAAGGTGGCGCGGGTCGAGGTTACGGTCACGCGATCCGAGGCCGAGGCCCTGCTGCTCGAAAACAATCTCATCAAGAGCCTGCGGCCACGCTACAACATTCTTTTCCGCGACGACAAGTCCTATCCGTATCTGCTCATCACGGGGCACGAGTGGCCCCGCATCGCCTACTATCGCGGCTCCACCAACAAGCGCGGGCAGTTTTTCGGCCCATTCCCGAACGCTTGGGCCGTGCGTGAAACCATCCAGATCCTGCAGAAGGTGTTCAGGCTGCGCACCTGCGAGGACACGGTGTTCGCGAACCGCTCGCGTCCATGCTTGCTGCACCAGATCGGCCGCTGCTCGGCGCCCTGTGTCGGCGCCATAAGCGCCGAGGACTACGCCAGCGACGTCCAGCGTGCTGCGCGCTTTCTGAATGGCGAAGCGCGCGAAGTCATGGGCGAAATCGAGCAGCGCATGCTGCAGGCTTCCGGCGAACTGCGTTTCGAAGAAGCGGCGGCGCTGCGCGACCAGATGGGTTCGCTGGCGCGGGTCCTGCATCAGCAGACCATGGAAGACACGGGGGGCGAAGACACCGATGTCATCGCCGTGGCCTCGGCCGGCGGCCGGACCTGCGTCAATCTCGCCATGGTGCGCGCTGGCCGTCATCTGGGCGACAAGCCGTTCTTTCCAGTTCATGTCGATGGTCAGGATGCCCCCCAGGTGCTCGAGGCCTTTATTGCGCAGCACTACACCGACAGCCCGCTTCCGCCCGTGCTGGTGTGTTCGCATGCCTTGCCCGACGCGGGCCTGATGACCCTGCTGGCCGAGCAGGCCAATGCCCGGCCCGCTCGCGTGCTGACACGGCCACAGGGGGTGCGCCGCTCATGGCTGGAACAGGCGGGCAGAAATGCCGAGCTGGCCCTGGCCCGCGCCCTGACCGAGTCGGGGGCACGCGCGGCCCGCACCCTCGCCCTGGCCGAGGCGCTCGATCTGGACACTGACGAAACCGCGCTGGACAGCCTGCGCATCGAATGTTTCGACATCAGTCATACCGCGGGCGAAGCCACCCAGGCCTCGTGCGTGGTGTTCCTGCATCACGACATGCAGCCTTCGCTGTACCGTCGCTACAACATTGCCGGCATTACGCCGGGCGACGACTACGCCGCCATGCGCCAGGTGCTGACGCGGCGATTCGGCAAGGTTGCCGATGGCGAGGCGCCCATGCCCGGTCTGGTGCTCATCGACGGCGGCAAGGGCCAGGTCGAGGTGGCGCGCCAGGTCTTTGCCGAGCTGGGGCTCGACATCCAGACGCTGGTGGGCGTGGCCAAGGGAGAAGGGCGCAAAGTGGGGCTCGAAACCCTGGTGTTCGCCGACGACCGCCCGCCCGTGGCACTGGGCGGCGAGTCGGCTGCGCTGATGCTGATCGCGCAGGTGCGCGACGAGGCCCATCGCTTTGCCATCACCGGAATGCGGGCGCGGCGTGCCAAGGCCCGCAACGTGTCGCGGCTGGAGGAAATCGAAGGTATCGGGGCGCGTCGCCGCCAGCGGCTGCTGGCACGTTTCGGCGGCTTCTCGGGCGTGGCGTCGGCCAGCATCGAAGACCTGGCCTCTGTCGAGGGCATTTCGCACGAACTGGCCGAGCGCATTTACGAAGCGCTGCGAGGCTGAAGCGGCCCGCCGGTTGCAGATGCCGGCGATGGCTCGGCGCCGCCTGGCACCCCGGTCGGGCGCCGGCCCAGCGCGGCTGCCCGGGGGGCGGCAGGGCTGATTTTCCTCTGGTGATGTAGCATACGTTCATTATGCCTATCAACGTGCCTATTATCCTCACATGGCTGCGTATCGCCATGATCCCGCTGGTGGTGGGGCTGTTCTACATCCCTGCGGACTGGATGGCCGAGCCTGCCCGCGATACCCTGGCCGCCTGGGCCTTCATCATCGCGGCGCTCACCGACTGGTTCGACGGCTGGCTGGCCCGGCGCTGGAACCAGACCTCGGCTTTCGGCGCGTTTCTCGATCCGGTGGCCGACAAGCTCATGGTGTGCGCCGCGCTCATCGTGTTGCTCGACCTGGGGCGCGTCGACGCATTCATCTCTCTCATCATCATCGGACGCGAGATCACCATATCGGCCCTGCGCGAATGGATGGCCAAGATTGGCGCCAGCGCCAGCGTCGCGGTTCACCGACTGGGCAAGTTCAAGACGGCGGCACAGATGGTCGCCATTCCGTGCCTGCTGTATGACCAGCCCCTGATGGGCCTGTCCAGCCGGCTGATAGGCGATGTCCTCATTGTCATCGCCGCCGTGCTCACGGTGTGGTCGATGCTGTACTACCTGCAGCGCGCATGGCCGGCCATTCGTGAAAAATCACAATAGACGACCCCATGCGGCGGCTGCGGCCGTGCGCCGGTGGGACAGCCCGCTTTTCGAACGGCCCTGATGGCCGCCTTCTGCCATGTCAACCGTTGCCGACACCTACGTTCCGGATTCCCCCGACACACGCCGCCGAGATTGGCTGACGATTCTGCTGATTGGCGTTGCGCACGGTTCGTCGCACTTCTACCAGCTGGTATTGCCTTCGCTGTACGTGGCGCTGGGGGCGGAATTCAACCTGGACTTCGCTCGTCTCGGGTTGCTGGTCTCGGCGTTCTTCGTGGTGTCGGGCGTGGGACAGGCTTCGTCCGGTTTCATTGTGGACCGCATCGGTGCGCGGCCGGTGCTGTGGTTCGGCTTGTCTTGCTTCGTCGTTTCAGGTGTGCTGATCGGCGCCGCCAACGGTTATGCGATGCTGATGCTGGCCGCCGCCATCGGAGGGCTGGGCAACTCGGTGTTCCATCCGGCCGACTTTTCCATCATGAACCACCGCATCAGCCCTGCGCGCCTGGGGCATGCCTTCAGCACGCATGGTCTGACCGGTACCCTGGGATGGGCACTCGCGCCCGTTTTCATCATGTCGATCACCGTCCTGGCCAACTGGCGCGTAGCCGCCTTCAGCGCCGCGGGGCTGGTCGCATTGGTGCTGCTGCTGACCCTGCTGGGGCGCAATTTGCTGGGCGGTGCCGAAGCCGCGCCCGAGATCGCCCCCGCGCCTGAAATGCCTGTTCCGGCGCCCGCGCCGCCCCAGCCGGGCGTACTGGCTACGCTGGGCGCATTGTTGGCCAAACCCGCGCTGTGGGGGGCGTTCCTGTTTTTCGGCTGCACTTCTATCGCGCTGTCATCGGTGCAGAACTATTCCATTCCTTTGCTCGGCCAGCTCTATGGGCTGTCCGAAGTCGTCGCCAGCTCGGCCTTGTCCGGCTATATGGTCGCCTCGGCATTCGGAATGGCCCTCGGCGGCTTTCTGGTGTCCGCCACGCCGCGTACCGAGCGCACGGTAAGCATATCGCTGGTCTTCGCAGGGCTGACGCTGGTCGTGTTGGCCCTTGGGTTGGTGCCCGCGGGCATGGCCGCCCTGGTGGTCGCGGTGGCCGGATTCTGCTCGGGTGTGGCGGCGCCTTCGCGCGACATGCTCATCCGCCGGGTGGCGCCCAAGGGTACCGTGGGTTCCGTCTATGGCCTGGTGTACTCGGGCATGGATGTGGGATCCGCCCTGGGCCCGCTGGGATTCGGACTGCTGCTCGATGCGGGCCTGAGCCAGGGGCCGTGGATCGGCGCGGGCCTGGCATTCGCCCTGGCGGCTCTGCTGGCCCAATGGATCGCCATCCAGGCGCGCCGGCGTCCTGCCGTAGCTGCCGCCTCCGGCGCCTGATCGCCCCGCTTCGCTGCGTCCGGTGCCCTTTGCGGACTGACGCCCGCGGGCATGCCCGCCGCCCTGCACGGACCGGCCTGGATCACGCCGGGCGCGGCGGGAACCGATGCCGCGCAGGCGCGTCTTACTGGCGCGCCGTGCGCACTTCGGCCGGCGGCGCGCCGGCCACGTTGCTGCGCCAGGGGTTGATGTCCAGGCCTCCACGCCGCGTATAGCGCGCATACACCGTCAACTGTTCCGGCGCGCTGGCGGCCATGATGTCGGTGTAGATGCGCTCGACGCAGTGCTCGTGGAATTCGGCGTGGCTGCGGAATGCGACCAGGTAGCGCAAGAGCGCCGCGTGGTCCAGCGCCTGCCCGGTATAGCTGATCTGTACGCTGGCCCAGTCGGGCTGGCCGGTGACCGGGCAGTTCGACTTCAGCAGGCGCGATGCCACGGTTTCCGTCACGACTTCGCCCGCTGCGCAGGTCAGCAACGAGGCGTCGGGCTGGTAGGCGGCGATGTCGATGTCCAGGTCATCCAGGCAGACGCCCTGCAGTTCGCCCAAGGTCACCTGCTCGAAACGGTCGGGCAGGATAAGGTCTACCTGTACGGGGGCGCCGGCCGCGGCGCTGAGGTCTTCTTCGAGTCGCGCATGGAAGGCATCGGCGTTGGCCAGGCGCGTCTGGTTGTACGAATTCAAGTACAGCTTGAATGACTTCGATTCGATGATATTGGGGCTTTCGGCCGGCACCGTGAACCTGGCCATGGCGACCTGCGGCTTGCCCCGGGCGTTCAGCCACGAGAGCTCGTAGGCGTTCCAGATGTCCACGCCGAAAAACGGCAGCGCGCCCGACACATTCAGGCTGGCTCGATTCGCTGCGCGTGGTATCGGGAACAGCAAGCCCGGGTCGTACTGCGACGGATATGAAACCGGCTGCCCCAGCGGGGCGTTCGACAAAGACATAGACGGCGTGGATCGGCAGGTGAAAAACCCGATTGTAGGCCGAGCCAAAGCCGTGATTTCCCGCATTGTGAAATGAACTTGCCGCCATATGAAAGCGGGTGCTGCAAAGCAACGCAATCCCATTTCACGGCGGGAAATTTCATTCCACGATGCAAAAAATGAAACGCAAATATTTGAATTTAAAGAAAAACATTTTTGGTCTTATATAAGATATAAGTCCACATTGCTCCGCAGCACAGGCATAGACTTTCATCCAACGCGGCCGATTCCGGATCGCCGCCAAAGGCTTACTGTCAACCACTGGAGCATGTCATGAGCAATCGCGAAACCGAAATCCGCAACCTGCAGAAGGACTGGGCCGAAAGCGCCCGCTGGCAAGGCATCAAGCGCGGCTACAGCGCCGAAGACGTGGTGCGCCTGCGCGGCTCTGTGGCCGTGGAGCACACCTTGGCGCGCCGCGGCGCCACGCGGCTGTGGGATCTGCTCCATAGCGAGCCTTTCGTCAATTCCTTGGGCGCCCTGACCGGCAACCAGGCCATGCAGCAGGTCAAGGCCGGCCTGAAGGCCATCTACCTTTCCGGCTGGCAGGTGGCGGGCGATGCCAACCTGGCCGGCGAGATGTATCCCGACCAGTCTCTGTACCCCGCCAACTCGGTGCCCCAGGTGGTTCGACGTATCAACAACGCCCTGGCGCGCTGCGATCAGGTGCAATGGATGGAAGGCAAGAATCCCGGCGATGCCGGGTATATCGACTACTACGCGCCCATCGTGGCCGATGCCGAAGCCGGCTTCGGCGGCGTGTTGAACGCGTTCGAACTGATGAAGGCCATGATCGAGGCGGGCGCGGCCGGGGTGCACTTCGAAGACCAGCTCGCTTCGGTGAAGAAATGCGGCCACATGGGTGGCAAGGTGCTCGTGCCTACGCGCGAGGCGGTCGCCAAGCTGGTGTCGGCGCGCCTGGCCGCCGACGTCATGGGAACGCCCACCATTCTTCTGGCGCGTACCGATGCCGACGCGGCCGACCTCGTCACCAGCGATGTCGACGAGAACGATCGGCCATTCATCACCGGCGAGCGTACAGTAGAAGGATTCTTCCGTACCAGGGCCGGCATCGACCAGGCGATTTCGCGCGGGCTGGCCTATGCCCCTTATGCGGATCTCATCTGGTGCGAAACGTCCACTCCCAACCTGGACTATGCGCGCAAGTTCGCCGAGGCGATCCACCGCCAATTCCCGGGCAAGCTGCTGGCCTACAACTGCTCGCCGTCTTTCAACTGGAAAAAGAATCTCGACGACGCCACGGTGGCCAAGTTCCAGCGTGAACTGGGCGCCATGGGCTACAAATTCCAGTTCATCACGCTGGCTGGCTTCCATGCCTTGAACTACGGCATGTTCGAACTGGCGCATGGCTATGCGCGCCGCCAGATGAGCGCCTTCGTCGAATTGCAGCAGAAAGAGTTCGCCGCCGCGGAACTGGGCTTCACGGCCGTGAAACACCAGCGGGAGGTCGGCACCGGCTACTTCGACGCCGTCACGCAGACGATCGAGGGGGGCCAGTCGTCCACCACCGCGCTGACTGGCTCCACGGAAGAAGCGCAGTTCGATCACAGCGAACCGGCACGGGCGCAAGCAGCCTGATCAAGCGGCGCCCCGATCGTCTGCGGGGTGCCGATATGCTTTGCTGTAGTAGGGTGGTTTTGGGTGCCTGTGCGGCACCCTTTTTTTTAATCTGCACGATGCCACCGACATGGGGGCGACGCCGGCCGTGATTTCGTCTGGTCTTGCGTTTTGTTTGATACTTATCAACTCCAATTTGGGGGCAGCCCGCTACGATCGGCCGCATGCCTGCCAAATCGATCTTCTCCATACCCTCCGGCTTGCCGCAATCCGAACGGCAGGCGCGGCGCCATGCCTTGCTGCGCCTGGGGTGGGCATGGCTGGCCATGATGCAGGTCATGATGTTCGCGTGGCCAAGCTATGTCCGCCACGACGGCATCGCCCCCGACGTCCTGGCCACGCTCGATTGGGCCATCAGGCTCATGAACTGGGCCAGCCTGGTGCTGACGATTCCGGTGGTGCTGTATTCGGCCTGGCCCATCTGGCAGGGGGCGGCGCGCAGCCTTCGCCGGCGCCAGGCGGGCATGGACGTCCCCGTCGCCTTGGGCATCGTCGCGGCGTTCGTGCCCAGCATATACGCCACGGCCGTCGGCCATGGCGCGGTCTACTTCGATTCGGTCACCATGTTTGTGGCCTTCCTGCTCACTGCCCGCTATCTGGCCTTGTGCGCGCGGCAATCGGTCGTGCCGCATGACGGTCTGGCGTCCGCCTGGCGCTACCGTCGGCTTGAATGGCGGCGCAGTGCGCTGGGCGCGGCGGCCGACCGCCTCGCCGCCCGCTTCACGGCGGCCCAGGTGGCGCTGGCGCTGGCCGCGGGCGCCGCATGGTGGTGGTTCGACCCATCGCATGCCGTACCCGTCATGGTTGCGCTGCTCGTCATCAGTTGCCCCTGCGCCATGGCCATGGCCGTGCCCACCACGATGGCGGCGGCCCAGGCTGCCGCGCAACATGGGCTCGACGCCTCGCATTTCGTGACGCTGCTGGGTGCCACGCGGCGGGTGGCGCGCATCAGCCTGTATGGCTCGGTAGCCTGGCACCTGCTGATGACGCCCCTGGCGCTGGCGGGCTGGGTGGCGCCCTGGCTGGCGGCGCTGACCATGCTTCTGTCATCCCTGGCCGTCGCGGCCAATGCCTGGCATCTTTATCGGTGCTACCGTCCCCTGCGCCCGCGCCAGGGGGCCATCGCAGGCCCGGCAACGCCCGCGTCATGAATATTCTGTATCTGCTGCTGCCACTGTCGCTGGCATTCGTGCTGGCCATCGGCGTTGCCCTCGGCTGGGCAGTGTTCAGTGGCCAGTTCGACGACCCCGACGACGCAGGCGGCTCGATATTCCGCGAACCTGACGCATAGGGTTCACCTCAGGGCCGAATTGCCGCAGGCCCGGCGGGCAGGAAGTGCCTGCACCCACGCTACCCGAACGCGTCGGGCAGGGTGGCCTGCCTACGCGCCTTGCGATTTTTCCGGCCAGGGTGGCCCCTGCATCCTCACTCCGCGAGCCCGTCGGGCACGTGGTCCGGGTCCATGCTTGCGCGTCCGCCGAGCAGGGTGGCCTGCGTCCACGTTGGGCGATTCCGTCGAGCAGGGCGGCTCAGGCATTTACGCACCACGATCGCTGGGCCCGGTGGCACGGCGTCCACTGATTCTCGCCGGGCAGGGCGGGCCCGGTGTTCACGCTTGCACCCGGCTGCTGCGTAGGATTCGTCCTACTCTTGACCAAAATCAAGACGGTCGATCGCCAGGCAGCCGATCATTCTATCTCCGCATCAACTGGGGGACAGACCATGATTGATAGCAGTAAAACTGCCGATCGACTCGAAACGTTCAACTACAAGGTCGTCAGGCAGTTTGCTGTCATGACGGTCGTCTGGGGCATTGTCGGCATGGCGGTCGGCTTGCTGATCGCCGCGCAGCTCGTCTGGCCGCAGCTCAATTTCGATATTCCATGGCTCAGCTATGGGCGCCTGCGACCGTTGCATACCAACGCGGTGATTTTCGCGTTTGGGGGCAGCGGGTTGTTTGCCACGTCTTACTACGTTGTGCAGCGCACCTGTCAGGCGCGGCTCTTCAGCGACAAGCTGGCCGCCTTCACATTCTGGGGGTGGCAGGCCGTGATCGTGGCGGCGGCCATCACGCTGCCCCTGGGCTACACCAGCAGCAAAGAATACGCGGAGCTCGAATGGCCCATCGACATCCTCATCACGCTGGTGTGGGTGGCCTATGCGGTGGTGTTCTTCGGCACCATCGTGCGGCGCCGCGCGCGGCACATCTACGTCGCCAACTGGTTTTTCGGCTCGTACATTCTCACGATTGCCATCCTGCACATCTTCAACAACATCGAGATCCCGGTGTCGCTCTGGAAGTCGTACTCGGCCTACGCCGGCGTACAGGACGCCATGGTGCAGTGGTGGTACGGCCACAACGCGGTCGGTTTCTTCCTGACCACGAGTTTCCTGGGCATGATGTATTACTTCGTGCCCAAGCAGGCGGGCCGCCCCATCTATTCCTACCGGCTCTCCATCGTGCACTTCTGGGCGCTGGCCTTCACCTACATGTGGGCCGGGCCGCACCACCTGCTCTACACCTCGCTGCCCGACTGGACGCAATCACTGGGCATGACGTTCTCGCTGATCCTGCTGGCGCCATCCTGGGGCGGCATGATCAACGGCATCATGACGCTGCAAGGCGCCTGGCACAAACTGCGCACCGATCCCATCCTGAAGTTCATGGTCACTGCGCTGTCGTTCTACGGCATGTCCACGTTCGAAGGCTCAATGATGTCCATCCGCACGGTGAACGCGCTGTCGCACTACACCGACTGGACTGTCGGCCACGTGCACTCAGGGGCGCTGGGCTGGGTGGCCATGATTACCTTCGGCTCGCTCTATTACCTGATTCCCCGCCTGTATGGCCGCACCGACATGCACAGCACGAAGGCGGTGGAACTGCACTTCTGGGTGGCCACGCTGGGCGTAGTGCTCTACATCGCGTCCATGTGGATTGCCGGCGTGCAGCAGGGGCTGATGTGGCGCGACACCGCCGCCGACGGCACGCTGGTCTACAGCTTCGTCGAAGAACTCAAGACGCGCATGCCGTACTACCTGATCCGGTTCGTGGGCGGCGCTCTGTACCTGTCGGGCATGTTCATCATGGCCTGGAACGTCTGGATGACCCTGCGCGGACAGCGCGCGGTCAACCCGGCCATCCCGGCCGAGCAGCCGCAGCCTCGCGCTGTTTCCGCGCCTGCCACCGCCCAGCCCGCCCTTGCCTGACGAGAATTCCATGGCCAACAAGCAACACGGTTTTTTTTCGCACCAGACCCTTGAGAAGAACATCGGCCTGATGATCATCGCCAGCATCCTGGTGGTGTCGTTCGCCGGCCTGGTCCAGATCATCCCGCTGTTTTTCCAGCACTCCACCACCGAGGCGGCGCCCGGCATCGAGCCGTACAGCGCGCTGCGGCTGATGGGCCGAGACGTGTACATCCGCGAAGGCTGCGTGGGCTGTCACTCGCAGCAGGTTCGCATGCTGCAGGCAGAGGTGCAGCGCTATGGGCCCTATTCCGAAGCGGCCGAGTCCGTGTACGACCATCCCTTCCTTTGGGGTTCCAAGCGTACCGGGCCCGATCTGGCGCGCGTCGGCGGGCGCTATTCCGACATATGGCACCGCATACATCTGCGCGATCCGCGTCTGGTGGTGCCTGAATCCAACATGCCTGCCTATCCGTGGCTCGAGCACGCCCGGCTCGACGGGCAGAACGTACAAGACCGCATGCGGGCGCTGCGCAAACTGGGCGTGCCCTATACCGATGCCGACATCGACGCCGCGCCGGGCGAGATCGCCGGCAAGACCGAAGAAGACGCGCTCGTGGCCTATCTGCAGGGCCTGGGCGTGGGGCTGCGGCAGGCCCGCCAGGCCGAAGCCGAGCAGGCTCGCCAGGTGGCCGGGCAGGGCGCCGCGCCACAAGGAAACTGATCCATGCTGACTATTACAGGAATCATGACGGTCATCTCGATGGCCACCTTTCTGGGCATTGTCTGGTGGGCGTACTCGCGCGGCCGCCAGCGCGCCAACCAGGAATCGGCCATGCTGCCGTTCGCACTGCCCGATGAAACCGGACCCGCAAAAGGAGCAACGCGGACATGAGCGATTTCAGCCACGCATTCTTCGGCTACTTCATCGCCTTCATCGCACTGGGCGGCATCGCCTGGTGCCTCTGGCTGCTGTACACGCAGCGGCGCTGGCTGGGCAAGCCGGCCGCGGCCACCGGCGAAGACACCGGTCATGTCTGGGATGAAGACCTCACCGAACTCAACAATCCGGTGCCACGCTGGTGGACCTGGATGTACCTGCTGCTCTGTGCGTTCGCGGTCGGCTATCTGGTGCTGATGCCCGGCCTGGGCATGTTCAAGGGGGCGCTGGGCTATACCACCGCCGACGAGGTCCGCCGCGACCAGGTGCAGCTGGCCGAGCAGGTAAAGCCCGTATACGCGCGTTTTGCCACGATGTCGGTGCCCGACATTGCCGGCGACGCCGCGGCACGCCAGATCGGCGAGCGCCTGTTCCTCAACACTTGCGCGCAGTGCCACGGATCCGACGCGCGCGGTTCGCGCAGTTTTCCCAACCTGACCGACTCTGACTGGCTGTACGGCGGCACGCCTGAAGCCATCCAGCAGACCATCACCCAGGGCCGGCACGGCATCATGCCCCCCTGGAAGGGCACCATCGACCCTGCCGCGGCCAGCGACACGGCGCACTATGTGCGGTCGCTGTCGAAGCTCGCTGCCGACCCGCTGAAAGTGCTGCGCGGACAGCGGACCTACGCCGCCTACTGCGTCGCCTGCCATGGTGTGGACGGCAAGGGCAACCAGCTGCTCGGCGCGCCCAATCTCACCGACGGGGTGTGGCTGTATGGCAGTTCCGAAGCGTCCATCGTGCAAGCCATCCTGGAAGGCCGCGACAACAGCATGCCGGCGCACGACACGATTCTGACGCCTGACCAGATCCGCATCCTGACCGCCTGGGTATGGGGCTTGTCCAACAGCACGTCTGCCACGCCCGGCGCAACCCTGACCACCCAGGAGCGTTAATGTCATTGCGCGACGGCGGCGAACCCTCTGAACCTGCCGGCGGAGTACCGTCGGGCGGCGATCCGTCGGGCGGCGATCCGTCGGGCGGCGTACCGCCACCCTGGAGGCCGCACCCCTCGGCCACCGGGCGCTCTCCGGGCGCTGATTCGATCGAAGTCGCGCTGGCCGATGTGCGCGGCAAGATCTACCCCCGGTCGGTCAGCGGCGTGTTTGCCCGCTGGAGGGTGGTGTTCGTCTTCCTGACCCAGCTGGTGTTCTATGGCCTGCCTTGGCTGGAGTGGCAGGGGCGGCAGGCGGTGTTGTTCGACCTGGGCGCACGCAAGTTCTATCTTTTCGGACTGGTGCTCTGGCCGCAAGACTTCATTTACCTGGCCGTGCTGCTGGTGATCTCCGCGCTGGCGCTGTTCCTGTTCACGGCCGTCGCGGGACGCCTGTTCTGCGGATACGCCTGCCCCCAGACGGTGTACACCGAGATATTCATGTGGATCGAGCGCAAGGTCGAGGGCGACCGGCTGGCGCGCATCCGGCTCGACGAATCTCCGTGGACAGCGCGCAAGCTGCGCCTGAAGCTGACCAAGCATGCGCTCTGGATCCTGGTGGCGTGGTGGACGGGCTATACCTTCATCGGGTACTTCGCCCCGATCCAGGACCTTGCCCAAGACCTGCTTGCGCTGCGGCTCGGCCCCTGGCAGTGGTTCTGGATGCTGTTCTACGGCTTCGCCACCTGGGGCAATGCCGGCTTCATGCGGGAATCCGTCTGCAAGTACATGTGTCCGTACGCGCGCTTCCAGAGCGTGATGGTCGACCCGGACACTTTCGTGGTCACCTACGATCACGGACGGGGCGAGCCGCGCGGCGGCCGTTCGCGAAAGATCGACTACAAGGCCGCCGGTATGGGCGACTGCGTCGATTGCAGCCTTTGCGTGCAAGTCTGCCCCACGGGCATCGACATCCGCGACGGCCTGCAGTACCTGTGCATCGGATGCGGCGCCTGCATCGACGCCTGCGACCAGGTCATGAGCAAGATGAAATACCCCAAGGGGCTCATCCGCTATGCGTCGCAGCGCGCGGTCGAACAGGGCTGGCCGCCGCGCAAGGCCCGGGCCCGCCTGCTGCGCCCCAGAGTGCTGGCCTACGCGGGTGTGATCCTGGCATTGTCGGCGGCCTTCGTGACCACGCTGGCCCTGCGCAACCCTCTTCGGGTCGATGTGATCCGCGATCGTGGCGTGCTGGCGCGCGAAGTGCCGGGGGGCATCATTGAAAACGTGTATCGCCTGCAGCTCATCAACACTTCCGAGTCATCCCTGGTGCTGCAACTGCGGGCAACGGGGCTGCCTGGCATGGCCTTGCGCGCCGAGCGCCAGGACGCCCAGGCCATTGCGCTCGAACCCTATGCCAACAAGCTGGTGCCGGTGGTCATACGCGTGCCCGCGGGGGCGGCCGAGCCCGGCGCGCATTCCATCGTGGTGCAGGCGCGCGCCCGCGACGAAAACGGCAGCGCAGTGAGCCGCGACGAACCCGCCAGCTTCTACTTGCCCGAATGAATCCTTTTCCGGAGCACTGCATGAGCCCATCCGCACCTTCCGAAGCCCGGCCGCCCAGCCGCTGGTACCGTGAACCCTGGCCCTGGTTTCTCATGGCCGGCCCATTTCTGGCCATGCTGGGCTGCGTCATCACCATTTACCTGGCCGTCACCCGCTTCGATGGTCAGGCCATTGCTGACGGTGCCGTCAAGCGGGGGTTGCTGGTGGAACGAACCCAGCCGCCGGTGGCCGACGTGGCCGCGCCCGCGGCGGCGCGGCCCTGATGGAGGCCAACATGGTGGGACGCCTGCTGATGTGCGTACTTTGGCCGTCGTTCCTGGCGGCGGGCGTGGGGGGCGGGGTGATCTTCGCCCTCATCGATCCGCTGGACGTCCTGGTGCTGGGGCGCATGCCGGTGGGCCGCATGGCTTTTTACACCGTATCTTTCTTCGTCCTGTGGTCGATTGCCGCGACCGCCAGCGCGCTGACGGCCTGGTTGACGCCCGTCGGCCACGAAGAAGACCCCGACGATCTGTAGCCGCCCGCCGGCGCGGCCCGCGCGGCGGCTGACCAACGGCCCGGCGCGACCGGCCGGCCAAGTCTGGCGCACTTACATACTGCTGAAGATGGCGCGTCAATGGAACAATGTTGTGCTGCAGGCGGAATGATCCCGGCATGTCAGAGCAAGTAGAATGAAAATTCCAACGCCACACCGAGGTTCGCGTGCAGCCCGTCATTTCCGTGCAGGGCCTGTCCAAGACGTATGCGTCGGGACACCAGGCCCTGAAGAACATCAATCTGGATATCTACCGCGGCGAAATCTTCGCCCTGCTGGGCCCGAATGGGGCCGGCAAGACCACCCTGATCAGCATCATCTGCGGCATTGTGAATCCCGGGCAGGGTACCGTGCTCGCCGACGGGCACGACATCGTGGCCGATTTCCGGGCGGCGCGTTCGCGCATCGGTCTGGTGCCACAGGAAATCTCAACCGACTCTTTCGAGAACGTGTGGAACACCGTGACGTTCAGCCGGGGCCTGTTCGGCAAGCCGGCGAACCCCGCGTATATCGAGAAGGTCCTGCGCGAGCTTTCACTGTGGGACAAGAAAGACACCCGGATCATGGCGCTGTCGGGCGGCATGAAGCGCCGCGTGATGATCGCCAAGGCCCTGTCGCACGAGCCGCAGATACTGTTCCTGGACGAGCCCACGGCGGGTGTCGACGTGGAACTGCGGCGCGGTATGTGGGACATGGTGCGGCGCCTGCGTGACAACGGCGTCACCATCATCCTCACCACGCACTACATCGAAGAAGCGCAGGAAATGGCTGATCGTATCGGCGTGATCAGCAAGGGCGAAATCATCCTGGTGGAAGAAAAGCATGCGCTGATGAAGAAACTGGGCAAGCGCCAGCTGGCGCTGACCCTGAAGGCGCCGCTGGATGCGGTGCCGCATGGCCTTGCGCCCTACGCCCTGGAGCTGTCCGACGATGGCCATGTCCTGGTGTACACCTATGACAATCAGCAGGGAGGCGGCGAGATCGCGCGTCTGCTGCGGCAGCTGGACGAAGCCGGTATCGAGTTCACCGACCTGAGTTCGTCGGAAAGCTCGCTGGAAGAAATCTTCGTCAACCTCGTGAGTGCGCAGCCATGAACTTCCATGCCATACGCGCCATCTACTTGTTCGAAATGGCGCGCGCCTGGCGCACGCTGATGCAAAGCGTGGCCTCGCCTGTGATTTCCACGGCGCTTTATTTCGTGGTGTTCGGGTCCGCCATCGGGTCTCACATGGTACAGATCGAAGGCGTCAGTTATGGGGCCTTCATCGTGCCGGGCATGATCATGCTGTCGCTGCTCACCCAGAGCGTGGCCAATGCCTCGTTTGGCATCTATATGCCGCGTTTCTCGGGCACCATCTATGAGATCCATTCCGCGCCCATTTCCTACGTCGAGATCGTCATCGGCTACGTCGGAGCCGCCGCCAGCAAATCCGTCATCCTGGGCCTGATCACGCTGGCCACTGCGCGCCTGTTCGTCGATTTTCACATCGAGCACCCGTTCTGGATGATGGGTTTCCTGTTGCTGACATCGATTACGTTCAGTCTGTTCGGATTCATCATCGGCGTGTGGGCCGACGGGTTTGAAAAGCTGCAGATCATTCCGCTGATGATCATCACGCCGCTGACCTTCCTGGGGGGTACGTTCTACTCCATCAACATGCTGCCGCCCGTGTGGCAGACCGTGACGCTGTTCAATCCGGTGGTCTACCTGGTGAGCGGTTTCCGCTGGAGCTTCTACGGCATCTCCGACGTCAGCCTGGGCATCAGCCTGGGCATGACGCTGGCCTTCCTCGCCGCGTGCCTGGTCGCGGTGCGCTGGATCTTCAAGACGGGTTATCGGCTCAAGACCTAGGAGACGCACATGGCTTGGCACGAGGTAGAAGCGCTGGTATTCGATGTGTTCGGCACGGTGGTCGACTGGCGCAGCGGCGTCGCGCGCGCCGCCGAACCTTTCCTGGCCAGGCATGCGCCTGGCGCCGTGGACGCGGCGGCGTTTGCGGCTGCCTGGCGCCGCCATTATTCGCCTTCCATGGAGGCCGTGCGCAGCGGCCGGCGCCCGTTCGTGCGGCTGGACGTACTGCACCGGGAAAACCTCGAGCTTGCCCTGCGGGAGGTGGGCGTCGATCCCGCCGCGGTCCCGGCCACTGAACTCGATGCGCTGAACCTGGCATGGCATCGGCTGGACCCCTGGCCCGACTCGGTGGCCGCCCTGACCCGCCTGAAGGCGCGCTACATCATTGCGCCGCTGTCCAACGGCAACATCCGCCTGATGCTGGACATGGCCAAGCGGGCTGGCCTGCCCTGGGATGCCATCTTGGGTGCCGAAGTGGCGCAGGCCTACAAGCCCACGCCGCAGGCCTATTTGCGCACGGCCGAGGTGCTGGGGCTGGCACCGGCGCGGATCTGCATGGTGGCCGCGCACAATAACGACCTGGCCGCCGCGCGGCAATGCGGTCTGAAAACCGCCTTCATACGACGTCCCGACGAACACGGGCCCGGTCAGACCAGCGACCTGCACCCCGAGCAAGAGTGGGATGCGGTTGCCGACGATATGGGCGCACTGGCGGACGTGCTGCTGCGCTAGGATGCCGCCCGCCGCGCGCAGACGGCCCCGGGATGTCTACGGCCGTCAGGGCGCCGGGTTGGGGTTCTGGTTGTGGATGGCGTCGATCGCTTCCAGCAAGGCCGGCGATAGCGTCACATCGACGCTGTCGATGTTCTCTTTGAGCTGATCCAGATTGGTGGCACCGATCAGGTTGCTGGCCACCGACGGCTGCTGGTTGACCCAGGCCAGCGCCAGATGCACCGGTGAGATCCCGTGGTCCCGCGCCAACTGTACATACTGCCGGGTGGCGGCTTCGGACCGTTCGCTGCTGTAGCGAGTGAATCGCGTGAACAAGGTCAGGCGTGCGCCGGCCGGCCGGGCTCCATCGAGGTATTTGCCCGCCAGTACGCCCATGGCCAACGGCGAGTACGCGAGCAGACTCACCTGCTCGCGATGGGTAAACTCCGACAAACCGCTTTCGTAGGTGCGATTCAGCAAGCTGTACGGGTTCTGGATCGAGTCGATGCGCGGCAGGCCGAGCACCTCGGCATGCTTCAGAAACTGCGCCACACCCCACGGCGTTTCATTGGACACTCCAATGTGGCGCACTTTGCCTTCGCGCACGAAGTCCTGCAGCACTTCGAGCGTTTCCTGGATGGGCACGCTGTGTTCGTCATCCACCCAGGGGTAGGCGCGTCCGAACGTGGCCGTGGTGCGGTCGGGCCAGTGCAACTGGTAGATGTCGAGGTAGTCCGTCTGCAGGCGCTTGAGGCTGGCGTCCAGAGCTGCCGTCAGGTTCTTGCGGTCAAGGAAGGTCTTGCCATCGCGGATGTGGCTCGGGCGCTTGGCGTCGCGCACCGGGCCGGCAACCTTGCTGGCCAGCACGATGTCGTTGCGGCGGCCGGTTCTGGCCAGCCAGGTGCCGATAAAGCTCTCGGTCCGGCCCTGGGTTTCAGGCTTGGGCGGCACCGGATACATTTCCGCGGCGTCTACCAGATTGATCCCGCGCGACAATGCATAATCGAGCTGCTGATGAGCCTCGGCTTCAGTGTTTTGTTCGCCCCAGGTCATGGTGCCCAGACCAATCAGGCTGACTTCCGTGTCGGTACGGCCGAGTTTGCGGTATTTCAATGCGGACTCCGTTGAAATTGACTGTGGGTTTGATGTTACTACCGACACGCCGCCTTCCGGAGCCACTATGAAGCCACGTATCACCCTGATCACCCTGGGCGTTGACGATCTGGACCGCGCCGTGCGTTTCTACCGCGACGGGCTGGGCCTGGTCACGCCGGGCATCGTGGGCGCCGAGTTCGAGCACGGCGCCGTCGCCTTCTTCGACTTGCAGCCGGGACTGAAGCTGGCAGTCTGGCCGCGCGCCAGCCTGGCCCGCGACAGCTGGGTTTCCGCGGGGCCGCGCAGCCCGGCCGAGTTTTCGCTGGCGCATAACGTGGCCGACCAGGGCGAGGTGGACCGCGTCTTGCAACAGGCACAGGAGGCGGGCGGCACCATCACCAAGCCGGCGGCCGCCACCTTCTGGGGCGGTTATGCGGGCTACTTCCAGGACCCCGACGGCCACTTGTGGGAAGTGGCCTGGAATCCGCAGTTGTTGCCGCCAGACTGAGGCAAGGACTCGCCGCCCGGCCGCCCTATGGCTGGGCGCCGGTGGCGGAAGCCACATACTCGGCCAGCAGCTGCACGTCGGCATCGCTGAGCGCATCGAACGCGGGCATGACTCCGATGCCCTGGCGCACCGCCTGGGCGACGCGCGCCGCGTCCGGCTTGAGTTCGTCCAGGTCGGGGCCGATGGTTCCGGCCGCACCGGCATCGGCCAGCGTATGACAGACGGCACAGGCCGGCGCCGAGGTCTTGGTGAACAGCACGCGGCCGGCCTCTGCATTTGCCGGTTCGGCCGCGCCGGCCACGACCACGTACCCGCTGGTTGCCGCCGCGATGGCAAGCATGCGCCATGGCGCGAGGCGGCCGCACCGCGGCCGCAAAGACTTCCTGCGCGTCATGCTTACGACACCATGACCTTCAGCGCGTGGTCGCGCCAGCTGGAATTCAGATAGCCGCGCACGTTCTCCAGGCGTTCCTCGACCTGGACGTTGCCCTCGGTGTCTTCCACGCGGCTGGCCAGAATGTGCTCACCCGCCGGCAGGTCCACCGCCAGGGCGAACTGGCGCCAGGCGTACCTGCCGAGGTCGGGTCCGACCAGGCTGGCCTGCTTCCAGGTCTTGCCTCCGTCGATAGACACGTCGACCCGCTTCACGGCATGCATGCCTCCGAACGCCACCCCCCGCACCAACTGCCTGCCCGCCTTGACGGCTGCGCCGTCGGCGCCGGGCGCCGTCACCCATGACTTCGGTTCCATGGCCCAGGCCGAAGGATGCTCGGGCCCCGGCTTCGCGTCGAGCGGCGCGATGCGGTAGCTGCTCTGCTGGATCTTCGCGGGGCTCTGCTCGGCGGTGAAGGCAAGGCGGTTGACGTACTTGACGTTGTTCACGCCGGTATAGCCTGGCACGATCAGTCGCAGCGGCCCGCCGTGCGCCAGCGACAGGGGCTCGTTGTTCATCTCCCAGGCCAGCATGGCGTCTTGCATTGCCTCGCGCGGTACTGAGCGCTCGACGAGCACCGTGTTGGGGTCGAGGCCGTCGGGCAGTTTCTCACCGCCGGTGCCCGTCATGTACTTGGGATCGCCTTCGATGCCGCCCAGGTGATCGACCAGTACGCGCACGGGCAGGCCCGTCCAGAGCACGCAGCCGGCCGCGCCGACTTCCCATTGGGTGCCGCTGGGCTTGTGCGGGAAGAACCCGCGGCCATTGCCCGAGCATTGCAGCACGGTGGCCATGGTCTCCACGCCCAGCGTCTTGAGTTCGCCGACCGTGAGTGTGCGGCCCTGTTTCACGCCCTGGATCTCGATGGTCCAGGCATCGCGGTCGTCGAGGACGGACGCGTCCGGTGGCGGCAGGTTATTGCGCACATACAGCTCGCGCGCAGGCGTGATGAGCCCGTCGCCAAAAGCGCCGCGGCGCGTTTCAATGGTGTTGGCGCTGTGCACGATGACGCTTTCGGCGTCTTTCCATGCAGCGTAGGCCGGCAGGGGCTTGCCGGTGGCTGCCGCCGCGGGGGCCGAACTCGTGGCCGCGCCCGCGGCGCTGGCGCGCGCCATGCCGGACGCGCCCAGGCCGGCGGCGGCCAGCGCGCCGGCGCTGCCGGCCAGCAGCCGACGACGTGCGGGGTTGTGCAGGGGTGTCTCCATCTTGGCTCTCCGGTTGCTGCGCTGTGCCATGGCACGCGCAGGTTGTCATCTTGGTGCGCCGGCTGGCGCCTGCAGTTATGCTGATACCTGCCTGCCATCATCGGCAAAGCGGGTTGATATGTCAATCGGTTGTATCGCTGCGCAACTGCCAGCCAGATTGGTTATATAACCTCTGCAATCCCTGACTGGAGCATGCCCATGTGCCGATGGTTAGCGTATACCGGAAGCCCCATGCAACTCGAAACCGTGATATTCAAGGCACGGCATTCGCTAATTGACCAGAGCCTGCATTCGCGGCTGGGCGCCACGACCACCAACGGCGACGGTTTCGGCGTGGGCTGGTACAGCCACGACCCTGCAGAGCTGCCGTTTCGCTACCGCAGCATCCATCCGGCCTGGAACGATCGCAATCTGCGCGAAGCGGCTCGCGCCATTCATGCGCCGCTGTTCGTGGCCCATATACGCGCGGCCACCGACACCCCCGCGCAGGAAACCAATTGCCACCCTTTTCGCCACGGCCGATGGCTGTTCGTGCACAACGGGCTCATACGCAACTACCCGCAATTGCGGCGCGATCTGATGCTCCAGATCGCGCCGCAGTATTTCGCGTCGCTGGAAGGGTCCACGGACTCGGAAGTGATGTTCCTGCTGGCCCTGAGCCTGGGGCTGGAAACCGAGCCGGTCGCTGCCTTGCAACGCATGGCCGGCGTCATTGAAGATGCGGGGCATCGGCATGGCGTTGAACATCCGCTGAACATGACAGTATGCGTGCTCGACGGACAGCACCTGATTGCCGTGCGTTATTCGAGCGAGCGCAATTCGCGCTCATTGTTCCACAGTACTGACGTGCGCCACCTGAAGCATCTGTATCCGGACGAACCACGCATCGCCGCACTGAATGATGACGCGTACCTGTTGCTGTCGGAGCCGCTGATCGAGCTGCCCGGCGCCTGGGAAGAAGTACCCGAGGGCACCGCCATCGTGGCGGGCGCGGGGCAGGTGCGGCACTATCAGTTCGCGCCTGATCGGTGAGGGCACGGCTGGCACAGGCGGTACCGCCGGGCGACCCTAGGCGGCGATCGGCACTGCGTACCAGAGTGCCGCGAAAAAGTGGCAGGCCGTTCCCGCCAGCACGAACAGATGCCAGACGAAATGCGCATAGCGCCAGCGCGAGTCGTACACAAAGAACAGCACGCCGCCGGTGTAGGCCAGGCCGCCGGCCAGCAGCAGCCATAACCCGCTGGCCGGCACGCGTTCGAGTGCCGGCTCGACGGCAATGGCCACCAGCCAGCCCATCGCCAGGTACAGCCCGGTGGACAGGGCCGGCCGGTTCAGGCGGCGACTGGCTTTCAGAGCGACCCCCACGCCGGCCATTGCCCAGACCAGGCATAGCAGCGTCCATCCCCAGGGGCCGCGCAAGGGGCCGAGGGTGAAGGGCGTGTACGTGCCCGCGATCAGCAGGTAGATGGCGGAATGGTCGAGCACGTTGAAGATCTGCTTGGCCCGGCCCCTGGGAAGGGCGTGATACAGGGCAGAAGCCAGATACAGTAGGCACATGCTGGCCGCGAAGACGGCGGTGCCGGCGATCAGCGCGGGGTCACCATGGCGGACGGTGCCGACGATGAGCAGCGGGGCGGCCAGCAGGGCGGCCAAGGCGCCCACGCCATGGCTGACGCTGTTGGCGATTTCTTCGCCGAGGGTCTGCGGTCGGTCGGTGGAGTTCATGAGGCGTGGGGCCGGGCTGAGTGCGACAGCTCACCTTAGGCGCGCTGGCACGCAAATTCAAGCAGCGCCCGGCGGGCGCTTGATGCATTGCAAAACTCCGGCGCCGACGGCGCGCCTGAACGGGACACGCCGGTGCGCCGGGTCTGCCGCGGCTCAGTCGGGCTGGCAGGCGTGGCTGCCGTCCTGCGCGAACGCAGCCTGCATGTTGGCGCGGATCTGCTCGGTGCTCAGGTCTTGCTGATGCGTGGCGACCGACCACTTGTGCCCGAGGGGATCGGTGAGCTGTCCGTAACGGTCACCCCAGAACATGTCGGCCGGCGGCATCGTGATGGTGGCTCCAGCCGCGCGCGCCTGTTCCATCGTGGCATCGACGTCTTCGACATACAGATGCAGATAGACCGGCGAGCCCTTCAGGGCCCGGGGACCGGCGCCGCCGCACTCGGGAAACGCGTCGGCCAGCATGAGCGCCGAGTCGCCGATACGCAGAAGCGCGTGCATGATCCTGCC
This sequence comes from Bordetella sp. MIP270_01_BMS, assembly GCF_054958705.1. Lineage (NCBI taxonomy): Bacteria > Pseudomonadati > Pseudomonadota > Betaproteobacteria > Burkholderiales > Alcaligenaceae > Bordetella > Bordetella sp. MIP270_01_BMS. The sequence continues at coordinate 4,482,218 of NZ_CM143297.1, forward strand.
GTCTGGGGCGTCCAGGCGCGCGAGTTCGACGGCGTTGAATGCCCGGACGTAGAAATCGATGGCCTGCGCGGCGCCCTCGCACATGAGATGCGGCGTCAGGGTGTGCATGGACTCGGGTATGGGTTTTACTTGGGTCATGGTGAGCTCCGGTGTGCGGCGCCAGGATGGGGCCTGCTATCCCTACGACGTCCGGCGCGGGGCGGGATCGACAGCCCCGCGCCAGGGAATGCGAAATTCACTGCGATCAGAGTTGAACTAGGGTGCGGAAGCCGCCCCACGCCATCCGCTTGGTGTCGAATACGCCTTCGCAGCTTTGCGACTGCAACCGGGGGTCGGCCATGACTGCGGCGTTGATGCGGTCGCGGTCGGCCCGGGACGGATACACAATCCAGGCAAATATCACGACTTCGCCTTCGGCGGCCTGGGCGGCCTGGGTGAACGAGGCGAATTGGGGATCAGCATTCAGATCGTCGGCGACGCATTCCCGGTAGTCGAGCGCGCCATGCTCTTTCCAGACGTTCCCGGCCGTCGTGGCCATGTTGCGGTAGGTTTCCAGCTTGTCTTGCGGAACGGCGAGAAGAAAACCGTCAACGTATTGTTCGCTCATGGCGAGTGCTCCTTGGCGGGGTGGGGCGCGTGGCCGGACCGCCAATGTAAAGCGAATTTCGCCCGCCGCCGATAGGGAATTGCGACAATCTTGCGGGTGGATTGCGACAGCGGCCCGCAGTATGCTCCGCGTATGAAAACCATCGCATTCCTGCTGCCCACCGGCGCCAATATCGCATCGCTCGAAAACGCCCGCCAGGGTTTCATGGTGGCCAACCAGTATCTGCAGTCGCAGGGGCGTGCGCCGCGCTTTGCCGCCCATTTGCTGGGCGCCACGCGCGAAGTGCAACTGGCGGACGGCCGCATTCGTGTACAGGCCGACGCGGTGCTGGACGAGGACCGGCCGGCGGATATCTGCATCGTGCCGCCGCTGGTCGCGCCCGGGCCATCTACAGTGGCGGACAATGCATTGATGATCGACTGGCTCGCCCGGCACTACAAGAATGGCGGCGAACTGGCCTGCCTTTGCCTGGGCGCGGCCCTGGCGGCCGCCGCGGGACTGCTCGACGGCCGGCAGGCCGTGGTGCACTGGGCGGCGCAGTCATCTTACGCATCCTGGTTTCCCAAGGTGCGCTGGGTGTGCGACCGCGTGGTCATCGCCGAGAACGGCCTGTATACCAGCGGTGGCGCGTTCTCAGCCGCGCATCTGGTGCTGCACCTGATCGAAAAATATACCGACCGCGACACGGCCATCTGGTGCGCGAAGTTTTTCCAGCTGGACTGGAGCCGCCAAAGCCAGTTGCCGTTTGCCGTTTTCGCGGGCCAGAAGTCGCATGCCGATGCAACCGTACGGGCCGTGCAGCAGCATATCGAGTCGCGCTTTGTCGAACGCCTCACGGTGGAAACGCTGGCCCGCCGTCACGCAATGGGCCGGCGCACGCTGGAGCGGCGCTTTCGCCAGGCGACGGGCACCAGCATCGTCGAATACCTGCAGCGCATCCGCGTGGAAGTGGCCAAGAAGCAACTGGAAAGCTCGCGCAAGAGCGTGGCGGAAGTGATGTACGAGGTGGGCTACAGCGACAGCAAGGCGTTCCGGGACATCTTCAGCAAGTACTGCGGCATGTCCCCGGTGGAGTATCGGGCAAGGTACCTGTAGCGCCCCCGGGGGCAGACGCGCGCCCCCGAGCGCGGTGCATCGCTCAGTCCCGGCTCGTCAGGCGCGCAAGCACGTCCGCCAGCACCCGCGTCCCCGCGGTCAGGTCTTCCGGGCGGCTGAACTCCGCTTCGTTATGGGTGACTCCGCCAATACTCGGCACGAAGATCATGCCCGTGGGGCAGATCCGGTGCATCAGGCAGGCGTCGTGTCCCGCCGCGGACAACATGCGTTTGGCGGGCAGGCCCAGGGCTTCGGCGGCCTGGTCGATGAGGTCCTGGAGCGGCTCCGGGAATACGATCGGATCGGCCGTATACAAGCGCTGTACCTGCACCGTGCAGGGCGCCGCATGGGCCGCGCAGATCGAGGGCACGAGAGCGCTCAGGCGATTCAGCTGGTCGAGGTCGGGATGGCGCAGGTCAATGCTGAAGACGACTTCGCGGGCCACCACCGAAGGCGCATTGGGCGCGACGTTGAAACGCCCCACGGTGAAGCGCGTGATGTCGTCATCGTCGTGAAACGCTTGCGACATGCTCTGCACCATGGCCGTGGCCGACAACAGCGCGTCTTTGCGTTCCCGGTGCGCAGCGGTGCCCGCATGGGCGGCTTCGCCCTGCACCGTGATCCGGTAGGTGTGCTTGCCCTGCACGCCGGTGACCACGCCTATGGTGAGGTTCTCCCGCTCGAGCACCGGACCCTGCTCGATGTGCGCCTCGACGTAGCAGTGGGCAGGCGCGCCGAACGGGCGCTTGGGTATATGCGCGAGCAGCGGCTCGATCTGTTCAAGCGCCTGCTGCACGGAAACGCCGTCCGCATCGCGCAGGTTGAGCACCTCGTCCACGGCGCGCGCGCCGACGTGCGCACCTGAGCCCATCAGGCTGGGGGCGAAGCGCGAGCCCTCCTCGTTCGCCCAGGCCACCAGCTCTATGGGGCGCTGCGGGGTTATGCCCGCGGCCACGATGGCTTCAATGGCTTCCAGTCCGGCCATCACGCCGTAGATGCCGTCGTATCGGCCGCCCGTGGGCTGAGTGTCCATATGTGACCCCGTGACGGCAGGCAGCAGCGTGTTGTCCGCGCCATTGAGTCGCAGGAACAGATTGCCCACGTCGTCGCGCGTGGCCTCCATCCCCAGCGCGCTGGCCCATTTCACGAGAAGGAGCTGGGCCCGGGCGTCTTCTTCCGAGAGCGCCTGGCGATTGACCCCGCCGCCCGGGATGGCGCCGATCATCGCCATCGCGTCCATGCGCTGGTTGAGCCGGTCTCCGGAAACATGTTTTGAAGCTTGCATAGCAATGTCCATTTCTTGGCCCGGGGCTGGCCCCAGGCCAGCAGTGTCAGGGTTGACGACGAATCGATTCGGGAAGGCGAGTCCACCGGTAGTCGGCGGGATCCACGGCCTTGGGCCCGGGGCATTTCGCGATGAGGATGTCGGTCTCGAGGTTGGCCACCAGGCTGCTGAAATCGGCGCGGAAATGGTTGGCGCTCTTGATCACGATGATTTTCAGCGATTCGGGCACCAATCCCATCATGCGCAGCTGCACCCGGTCGAGCAGCTGCATCTTGCCGCTGGCAACGATGACATAGACGCCATCGACCTCCAGGCAGGCGCATTGGCCCAGTTGGGTGACCAGGCCGGTCATCATGGGACCTTCGAGCGCCACGGCGCCATCGCTGAGCGACACCACCCGGCACCGCGCCTGGACCGGCGGTTCGCTGAGCTCGCCGGTGAATGTAGGCGCCGCCGTGCCTATCCGGGCCTCTATCGTGGCGCCGACGCCGGCCTCGGCGGCCTGGCGGGCCGTATCCGGGTCGTAGATGAGGCCTACCGCCACTTGCCCCGGGAACTCCCGGCCGGCGTGATTGCGCAACAGCGCATGCAACATGCCGCAGGTGTTGCCGTCCGCGCCGCCGCTGGGGTTGTCCTGCGTGTCGGCAATCACGATGGGTTTCTGCGAAGCGCGTGCGAGTTCAATGGCGCGGTTGACCGAAGGGTCGGGCAGGTAGACTGACTTCAACCGCCATTGCGAGGGTTCGGACACCGCCCGGTACAGCTGCTCGAGCGTCGCCGCGGCATTGTCGCCGTAGGTCCATACCATCGGGGCGCACTCTGGAAAGTCCGCGGCGGGGAACCCCATGCAGAAGCTGGAGATCGTGCCGTTGCGGGCGTCGAGCTCCCTCAGGCGTTCGTAGTGTTCCCTGGCCGGCGACATCCACGTGCTTTGCGAATTCGTGGGGATCAGGAAGGGAAGGCGGCGGTAGGCCAGGGTTTCACGGCGCCCGGCGGCGACGCGGCGGGCCAGCAGTTCCGCCGCGAGGGCGCCCGTATCGGCCATGTCGACGTGCGGATACGTGCGGAAGCCGACCATGGCGTCGGCATGGGTCAGCATCTGGAACGTCACATTCGCATGCAGGTCGAGGCTCGTGACGATGGGCACGTCGTAGCCCAGCAGACGGCGCAGCCGCACGAGCAGCTCTCCCTCGGTATCGTCTACATGCTCGGCGACGCCCGCGCCGTGGAAGTCCACGTACACGGCATCGAAGGCCTGCCGGTCGGATGCCGCAGACAGGAACGCGGCGCTGATGCGCTCGAACGCGTCCTGGGTGACATGCGCCGAGGGCGTGGCGCCGCACCAGCTTCCGGGCACCAATTGCCAGCCGCGCGCACGCGCGGCCTGGATGAAACCGCCGGCCGGCAGGTTCACCCCGTCCATGCTGTCGAGCATGGGTTGGCCGGCGATGAATGCCGGGAAGCTGTCGCCTCGATTGAAGGCCGCCCAGTCGGCCTTGCTGGCGGCGAACGTGTTGGTCTCGTGTTGATAACCCAGTATCAGGACGCGCATAGGGATTCCGCAAGCGTGTGTGTAGGGGAAGGCGACGGCGCCGCCGGGGGGATGCCGCCGGGAGCCGCCGCAAGCAGCTTCTTCGTGTAGTCGTTTCGAGGCTGCGCATAAACCTGCGCGGTAAGACCCTCTTCCACGATCTCGCCTTTGTGCATCACGACCACGCGGTCGCACAACTGCGCCGCGACACGCAGGTCGTGGGTAATGAAGAGCATGCCCAGCCCCAGTTCTTCCTGGATCTCGCGCAGCAGCGCCATGATCTGCGCCTGCACGCTGACATCCAGCGCGCTGACGGCTTCGTCGGCCACCAGGACCTTGGGCTTGCACGCCAGCGCCCGGGCGATGGCGATACGCTGGCGCTGGCCGCCGGAAAACTGGCTGGGATAGCGATCCAGCGCCTCAATGGGCAGGCGAACTTTCTGGATCATGTCGCGCATCAGCCGCTCGGCCTCGGCACCGCTGGCTCCGAAATTCACGGCACCCTCGATAATGGAGGCGCCCACCTTCTGGCGGGGATTCAAGGAGCGGTTGGGATCCTGGAAAATGATCTGGACGCGGTTACGCACGGCACGCAGCTGGCGCTGCCGGCTCGACGACACCTCTACGCGGTCCTGCATGTCGCCCCAGAATATCTCTCCGGCGGTAGGGTCGATCAGGCGCACCAGGCAACGCGCGAAGGTGGACTTGCCCGACCCCGATTCCCCCACGATGCCCACGGTTTCGCCGCGGCCAACGGCAACGCTGGCATTCTGCAGCGCGATGACTTTTTTTCCGCCGCCGAGCCAGCTGCGGCTTTCATAGTGTTTGCAGACCTGGATGCCTTCCAGCAAGGGCATGCCCTGGGGACGCGGCCGCTGGGCTGGAGGCGTCATCGACGGCACGGCGGCGAGCAGCATGCGCGTATACGACGCCTGGGGAGACTGCAGCACTTGGTCCCGCGTGCCGTATTCGACCTGCTTGCCGTGATGCATGACCAGGATGGTGTCGGCGATCTCTGCCACCACGCCCATGTCGTGCGTGATGAACAGAATCGCAACGCCGTGCTCGCGCTTGAGTTCGGCGATAAGCTCCAGAATCTCTTTCTGCGTGGTGACGTCCAGGGCGGTCGTGGGCTCGTCGCATATCAAGAGACTGGGCTTCAGGATCATCGCCATGGCAATGACGATGCGCTGCCTTTGCCCGCCCGACAGTTGATGCGGGTAGCTGCGCATGATGCGGTCGGGGTCCGGAAGCCGCACGCGGTGCATGATCTGCAGAATGCTCTCGCGCCGTTGGATTTTGGACCAGGCCGTGTGCTTGCGCAGCAGCTCGTCGAGCTGGCTGCCGCAGGTCATGACCGGATTCAGGGCCGTCATGGGCTCCTGGAAAACCATGCTCATGACCTGACCTTGCAGGGCCCGCAGGCGGCGCTTGCTCGCCAGGAGCACCGATTCCCCATGCAGCTCGATCGATCCGGCGGCGACAGTGAGTTCCTTGGGCAACAGACCCATGACAGCGGTCGCGGTCACTGACTTGCCCGAGCCCGATTCACCCACGACGCAAAGCGTCTGTCCTTTTTCGATGGTGAGACTCAGGTTGTCGATGGCGTAGGGGCGGTCGCCGCCTTTGGGCAACGCGACCGTCAGCCCCGTTATCTTCAACGTAGGAGCATCGGCGTGGGTCATGCGGTTCTCTTGGAAAACTTCGGATCGAGCACATCGCGCATGCCGTCACCCAGCAAATTGATGGCGAGAATGGTGGGTACGAGGAACAGCGCGGGGAAGAGCACATTGCCCGGGTACTGCGAGAACTGCACGCGGCCCTCGGCCATGATGTTCCCCCAGGTGGGAATGTCGGCCGGCAGCCCCAGGCCCAGGAAGCTGAGCGCGGCCTCGGTCAGCACCGCGGAAGCCGCAATAAAGGTTCCCTGGACGATGAGCGGCGCCATGGCATTGGGCATGACGTGCTTGCGCAGGATGGTGCTGGTGGGGGTGGCAAGAGCGATGGCGGCTTCGACGAAAGGTTCTTCGCGCAATGAGAGGACCATCGACCGGACCAGGCGCACCACGCGCGGAATCTCCGGGACCGCAACGGCCACGATGACGGTCCAGAGGGTCGCGCCCAGCGCGGCGACCAGCGCAATGGCCAGCAAGATGGACGGGAATGCCATCAGGGCGTCCATGGTGCGCATGATGAGCGAGTCCAGGCCCCGGAAAAAACCGGCTAGCACACCCAGTATCACGCCGACGATCACGGCCACGCTGGCCACGAAGAACGCCACCAGCAGCGAGATGCGCGCTCCGTAGATCACGCGGCTGTAGATGTCTCGCCCGTAGGCATCGCTGCCCATCCAGAGCGTGTGCGGGACGGTGACGCCGCCGGGCAGGGCGAAGTCCACTCTTTCCCCGGCCGGGCGGTTGATCAGCGAATAGTCGAGCACGGCGGGGTCCACTGTGCCCAGGAAGGGCGCGGCCAGGGCCACGCAGGTCAGCATGACCAGGAAAATCATGCCGAAGCGGAAGGTCAGGTTGCGCCACAGGCGGCGAAAGGTCGACATCAGTAACGAATCCTAGGATCGAAGAACAGATAGCTGAGGTCCACGATCAGGTTGATCGCCACATAGCTGACCCCGAAAAACAGTACAAGCCCCTGGATAACCGGAAAGTCGCGGTTGAGCACGGCGTCGACGGTCAGCGAGCCCAGGCCGGGAATCGCGAACACGGTCTCGGTGACCACGACTCCGCTGATGAGGGACGCGACGCCGATGCCCACTATCGTGACGATGGGCACGGCGGCGTTGGCGAGCGCGTGGCGTATGAGCACGACAGACTCGCCCAGTCCTTTGGCGCGCGCCGTACGGACATAATCTTCGGTGAGCGCTTCCGATACGCTGGCGCGCGTGATGCGGGCGATCAGCGCGACATACACCATGCCGAGCGCGAGCCAGGGCAGTATCAGCCGCGACGCCCACGGCCAGAGATCGGCCCAGCCATTGAGACGGTGGTAGCCCTGGATGGGCAGCAGTTCGAACCGCACCGAAAAGAAGTAGATGAGTATGTAGCCGACCACAAACACCGGAATTGCAAAACCGGCCACCGAAAAACACGTCAGCGCCCGGTCGAGCCAGCCCCCCATGCGCCAGGCCGCAATGGTGCCCAGGGGCAGCGCCACGATCAGGGCCAAGGCCAGGGTGCCCAGCGCCAGGCTCAGCGTGGGTTCGATGCGCTGGAAAATGAGTTCGGTAACGGATTTGCGCTGGAAGAACGAATAGCCCAGATCGCCCTGCAAGACGTTGCCTGCCCAGATGCCGAATTGCGCCACCAGCGACCTGTCCAGGCCCAGTGACTGGCGGATTTGCGCGAGGTCTTTATCGGTGGCGTTGTCGCCGGCGATGATGGCGGCCGGATCGCCGGGGCTCAGCTGCAGGATCAGGAACACCAGCACGGCGACCATCAGCAGGACGGGCACCGTCGCGACGAGTCGTTGGACAAGATACTTCAACATGGGGAGGTCTCTGGCGGATCAAAGCGGATTGCCGCGTACGGCCGCTTCGCGCGGCCGTACGCGTATTGAGGCGGGTGCTAGTCCTTGCGGATATTCCAGTAGACCTGGGCGCCAGCGGGCAATATGCCCGATATGTTGGTGCGTACTGCAGCCGGATTGACGAACTGCCCCAGCGGGATGTAGCTCACCGTGTCGATCGCCCGGATCTGGATCTGCTCGGCGATCTTCTTGCGTTCTTCCAGGCTCGAGGCTTCGACGAACCGCACCTTCAGCGCTTCCAGTTCCGGATCGTCCTGCCAGCCGAACCAGCCATTCTGGCCTGCGGCATTCAGGGCAGGGCGCGCCAGCGGGTTGGGGTCGCTGTCGCCGGCGGTTTCGAAGATGCTCCAGCCGCCCTGTTCAGGCTTGTCTTTCTTGGCCCGGCGGGTCACCACGGTAGCCCAGTCGGACTGCTGCATATCGACCTTGAAGCCCGCGGCCTCGAGCTGTTGCTTGGTGACCAGCGGCAGCTTCGCCACCATCGCCAGGTCGGTCGAGCGCAGCAGCACCACCGGTTCATTGTTGTACCCGGCATCGGCCAGCATCTGCCTGGCCCGCTTGGGATCGGCCTTGCCCGTGTAGTAAGAGGTGGCATCGCTGCTGTAGGGGGTGCCGCAAGGGAACAGGCTCTTGCAGAACCGGTACATGTCGGCGTCGCCAACCTGGGTCTTCAAGTGTTCTTCCTGGCCCAGCGCAACCATGGCCGCCTGGCGGATCTCGGGTTTGTCGAACGGAGGATGCAGATGGTTCAGCCGCGCATAGAACTGCCGGCCGTCGGGCACCATGTTCTCGAGCTTGATGTCCTTTGCCTTGCGCAGCGCCGAATACTGCTCGAAGGTGGGCTGTTCGATGATATCGACTTCGCCGCCCAGCAGGGCATTGAACTGCGTTTGCGGATCGCGCAGGATGACCCATTCGACACGATCCACATACACATTCTTGGCGCCCGCCGTGCCGCTGGGGGGCTCGCTGCGGGGTACGTAGTCCGTATTCTTCTCATAGACCACCTTTTCGCCGGGGCGGTAGGAGTCGGCAACGAAGCGATACGGGCCCGAACCGACGACTTCCTTGATCTGCTCATTGGGCGAGGTCGCGGCGATGCGCGCGGGCATGATGAACGGCACCAGGTTGGTCGGCTTGCCCAGGGCGTCCAGCATGATGCCGAATGGCTTCTTGAGCTGCAGGACAAACGTGCGCGCATCCGGGGTGTCGAAGCGGTCGATGCTGGCCAGCAGCAGACGGCCCACCGTATCCCGGGCACCCCAGCGCTTCAGTGACGCGACCACGTCCTCGCTGGTGACCGGGGCGCCATCATGAAACTTGAGACCCTCGCGCAAGGTGAAAGTCCACCGCAGGTGGTCATCCGACTCGGTCCACGATTCGACCATTTGCGGGCGGATGTTGCCTTCGGCGTCCGTGCCGAACAGCGTGTCGAACACCATGAACCCATGGTTGCGGGTCACGAAAGCGGTCGTCCATACGGGGTCCAGGACAATGAGGTTGGCTTGGGGAACGACTTTCAGTGTCTTCTCTGCGGCGTGGGCGGGCTGCAGGAAGGGCAGGACGCCTGCGAGAACAGCAAGGGGAACGATGCGCTTCAAACCTCTCATTACCTTTTCTCCGGAATACCCTACGGTGAGACAAATTGAACTAGTGTATTTTCGATCTGGACGTTGCCTGCGCGTCCACCGGGGCCCATACCGAGGGGAACGGGCGCCTCGGGGCCACGCCGTCTATACAAAGGGCAGCCCGTATGCCAGCGGTGGGCTGAAATGTTTATATAGACTAGTACGAAAAGATTAAAGCACAGTGCAATACGGGAGCAATATTCACGGAAACCCTGAGTGCCACCGTTCAAGCACAAAAAAACCCGCACAGGGCGGGCTTTGGGCTAAGACAAGTTCAACGCGGGGGTAGCGCAATCAGTGCAAGCAATTCGTCCAGCGCTGGGTTGTCCAGTAGGTTATCCACCTGGCCAGCCAGCCGCTCTGCCTGCGCGTCGAAGCCGCACTGCCGAAGCAGCCGGCGGGCCTTGTCTTCGGCCTCGCGCGCCAGCAGTCCGGGATCCGCGCGATACGCCGCGGCCTCGGGGTCGCCCGACGGGCACGTGCTGTGGAACCGGTGACGATCGCCGCCGGTGGTGGTGACGATCATTTCCACGTTGTAGACGTCGGGGTAGGCGGCGGAATATTCCTCGCTGGGTGCCGCATTGATGCGCGCGCACATGGCCAGTGTGTCGGCGTTTTGCACTTGCTCCGGCGTGTAGTCGTCCAGCCCCAGCTCGCCGCGCATCAGCGCGCACGCAACTCCGTAAGGCACGTTGAACTGCGCGTCGACATTATTGAGCGGAACCTGGTGGTAACTGAGCACACCGGTCTCGTAGATCCGGATGTCGACCCGCTGGATGTCGCCCGCGCGCAGGCCGCCGCGGTAGGCCTCGATGGCCAGATCGATGGCACCGTGCATGAAGCGGCAGCAGGGATACGGTTTGATCGCGGTATCGAGAGCGTGGAACTTGACACCCAGTTCGTGTACCAGCACATCGGCTTCGATGGGCATGCCGTGCGAGAAAGCGCGGAAGAAACCGCCCGGGCCCTCGAAAATGGTGGCCGGGCCCGTGAACCCCTCGGCGGCAAGCGTGGCTGCAAGTACGCCGGACTGGGCGGCGCGGCCTGGGTGCAGCCGCTTTATCCATGAGCCGTCGGCGCGCCATTCCGTCAGGCCGCTGGCTTGCGTTCCCGCGATTCCCAGGCTTCGGGTAATGGCCGCAGCGTCAAGCCCCTGCGCAATGCCCGCAGCCGTGGCCGCGCCGAAAACGCCGAACAGGGCAGTGGGGTGCAAGCCGTTCTGGAAGGGGCTGCCTCGGAAGGCCAGGCCCAGGCGGCACATGACTTCATAGCCGCCCAGCACCGCCGCAAGAAAGCGTCGCCCCGACACCGCACGCCCCTCGCAGGCTGCCAGGGCAGCGGGCACGACCACCGCGCCGGGATGGAGCACGGCGACCCGGTGGTCGTCATCGAGTTCGAGCGCATGCGAGAACGCGCCGTTCAGCAGGGCAGCATCGTGGGTGGACGCGACCTTGCCTGCGCCGGCCACCGTGGCCTCGCGCGCGGAGCCGCTGCGCACCAGGCTGCGCAGCATTACCGAGCTGGATTCGCTGGTCGATCCTGAGATCATCACCGCCAGGGTATCGAGGACGTAAGGTCGCATGCCTTGCAGGAAGGCGTCGGGGGCGGTCGCCTCGAGGCGGCTGGCGAACTCGGCGAAGTTCTGGGCAAGCGTCGGGCTGCCCACCTGTGCGGAGGTGGAGATCGAGTCCACGGGTAAGGTTCCTTTATGGAAAAGGTTGTTGAGGCAATACGAGCCTGGCTCAGATCAGTGTCGACACCGTGGACTGGTGCTGGGTGTCGATGCCCGCCAGGATATGCAGGGCGCGCTCGAGTTCGGCGCGATCGGCGCAGGCGCCCAGGCTGATCCGGTACGACGTGGGCGAGATGGCCGCACCGCTAGAAACGGCGAAGTGCGTGGCCGGAGACACTTTGACGCCCTGGCGCAAGGCCTGCATGACGAAGTTTTCGCTTTGCTGGCCCGCTGGCGCGTCTACCCAGGCGTGATAGCCGGGGGTGCGCGTCGGGCGGACGCCTTTCAGTATCTGGCTGGCAAGTGTGTAGCGCGCGCGCGCCTCGTCGCGATGCGACTGGGTGCAGCGTTCGACCAGGCCATCGCCCAGCATAGTTTCAGCGAGGTCGGCATATAAGGACGGTCCGATCCACTGAGTGCTGACCAGCGCCTCGTAGAACGCGCCCTGGATGCTGGGCGGCGTCACGGCGTAGCCCAGCCGGAAACCGGATGCCACGCACTTCGAGAAGCCGGTGAGAAACAGCGAGCGCTCGGGCGCAAACGACGATACGGTGGGCACCGACTCGCCGACCAGCGGCAGATTGATGCCGTCTTCGACGAGATAGGCGTCGTACTTCGTGCAGAGACGCGCGATTGCCTCGCGCCGCTCGAGGGGCAGGGTGGCGGTGGTGGGGTTGTGCAGCGCCGACGTCACGATCACGACTTTGGCGGCGCCCGCTTTCAGCAGTTTCTCGAGACTTTCGGGCACCATGCCGTGTTCATCGCAACGGGCGCCGTGCAGGCTGACATTGCGATAACTCGCAATGCGCTTGATGCCGGTGTAGGTCAGCTCCTCGCAGATGGCAGAATCCCCGGGAGCCAGCAGCGCGTGGAACGCGGCCATCAGCCCCTGGTGTACGCCGACGGTCATGAGGACGTTCTCGGGCTCGGCCTGCGCGCCGAACGTGGCCATCCAGTCGATGGCCCGCCGGGCGTGGGCGGGCGCCGCCGCATACGAGCCATAGCCGAACATATGCCGCGCCAGGTTGGCGCCGGCTTGCGCCTGCGCCAGGCCCTGCAAAGCGTGGTCGACCACTCCGCCGGGCAGGATGTTCAACGAAAGGTCGAGCGATTCGATTTTCGGCGTGGACGCGGCGGTGTCCCTGACGAAGGTGCCGCTTCCGACCTGGGCGACGATCAAGCCTTTGCGGGCCGCGACGGCCATGGCCTTGGTGACGGTGGCGATGGTGACGTCGAACAGCTCGCGAAGCTCACGATTGGTGGGCAGCCGCTGGTTGGGTTGCAGTTCGCCCGATTCGATGGCCCGCTCTATCGCGGCAACGACCGCCAGATACTTGGGCGTACTGCCTGCGGGAATCGATGGCGTCCATTTGCCTTGTGTCATAGACCTGTCTCGTGAGGTTCGCGAATCCGTTGGGTCGGCCCGGACTTTTGTTCAGTTATAGCAGTACATTTTATCATCAGACTAGTGTTTTACACGCCATCTGCGCGCCTTGCTGCAGGGCCTTTCGCGCGGGTGTAAGGGTATATCCCTGTTCTAGCCAAGCCACATTCAGAAGAAAATCTTGGCTTTCCCTAATTGTACTAGTTCTATATAGGTTTGTACACCAATTAGAATAGTACTGGATCGAATTGTCGTGGTCTTTCTTAAGGAGTGTGAGATGGTGGTGTCGAGTGCGAAAGTGGCAGCAAGCAACCAGGCATTGGTGGACGGCGAGGTTTATGTCCCAGGCTTGCCGTCGGAATACGTCACCGAAAAGTATGGCGTGGCCCCTGGCGATATTGCCAAGCTGGCGTCCGCGGAAAATCCTTATGGCGCCTCGCCCCTCGCGATGAAGGCCGTAGAGCAGGCGCAGGCCAGGCTGGCTCTGTATCCCGACTGGACCGCGAAACACCTGCGTATCGCCATCGGAGAAAAATACGGTTTCGATCCCGAGGGCGTGGTGTGTGGTTCGGGTGAAACCGAGGTCATCTCGATGGTCATCCGTGCGTTCGCCAAGCCGGACGAACCCGTGCTGATGCACCAGCCTTGCTTCCCGCTCTACCGCATTTATTCGAACTGTGAAGGCCGCCGCCCCGTATTTGCGCCCACCGGCAAGGATTTCGATCCGCAGGTAGACCAGTACATCGACATCATGAAGCGCGTGCAGCCGAAGATCGCCTTCATGACGAACCCGCACAATCCCAGCGGCCGCTTGATGAGCGAGTCCGAGATCCGAGCCATCTGCGATGCTGCCGACAAGAGCACCCTGCTGGCCCTGGACGAAGCCTACGTGCACTACAGCAGCGCCAAGTTCGGCATGGACCTGCTGCGCGAATACGACAACCTGATCGTGCTGCGCACTTTCTCGAAGGCATTTGGACTGGCGGGTCTGCGCGTCGGGTTCGGCATCTCGGCGAACCCGGACCTGATTCGTCCGCTGCGCCTGATCAAGCCCACCTGGAACATGGGCCAGCTTCAAATTGCCGGCGGCATTGCCGGGCTCAATGATGACGAGCACGTGAATCGCGCCGTGGCGACCATCCAGGAAATGCGTCCCTACGTGACTGCGGGCGTGGACGCGATCGACGGATTCCGCGCCGTTCCGGGTTCGGAGGCCAACTTCTTCCTGACCGAGATCCTGAATCCGGCGCTGGATTCGACGCGCGTGTTCAACGAACTGCTGCAACGCGGCGTCATCGTGAAAGATGGCTCCGATATTCCGGGACTGGGTTCGCGCTACCTGCGTGTGGATGTGAATCTCAAGAAGCATATGGACCGCTTCTTGTGGGCCCTGGCCGACATCAAGGCCTGAAGCCGGCCGCGACCGGAAGTCCGGCATTGACAGGCAGGCCCGGCAGTCGCCGGGCCTGCTTGTTTCTGCAGGGCTCGCGGCGCGATGCCACCCCCGGCCCAGCCCGCCGCCCGCCGCGACGAGGTCGGCAGTGCGCTGGCGCATGGGGCGCGGCGCAGCCTGCCGATGCGGTGTGGCCGCCGCGTTTTCAGCGGGCCGGCGCCTGCTCCCGGCGGTCGATCGCCGACACCACGCCCTTGTCGATGAGCGCCTCGATTTCCTGTTCGCTGTAGCCAAACTCGCCGAGTATGGACACCGTGTCTTCGCCCAGTTGCGGCGCGGCGCGATGGTACTGCGCCGGGGTGGCTGAAAGCTTGACCGGCATGCCTACGGTACGCACCGTGCCGGCAACGGGATGCTCCTGCTCGACCACCATGCCGCGCGCCAGGGTCTGCGGATGCGACAGCGCCTGGGCAATCGAGTGCACGGGCCCCGCGGGCACGCCGGCCTCGTCGAAGATGTCGAGCCACTCTTCGGCGCTTCGCGTCTTCAGAATGGCGGACATGGCCTCGACCAGTTCGTCGCGGTTGTTCATGCGGTCGCGATTGCGCGCGAAGCGCGGGTCGTCTGCCCATTCGGGTCTGCCCAGCGCGGCCGCAATCCGTTGCCAGTTCTTTTCGTTGGCGCCACCGATGATGATCCAGTCGGTGGCGGTGGGGAATGCCTGGTAGGGGGCGCTGAGCACGTGCGCCGAACCGGTGGGGCCGGGCGAGACGCCGCTGCCGAAGTAGATCGCCGCGTGCCAGTACAGCTGTTGCAGGCTGGCTTCCAGCAATGAGGTCTCTACCAGCTGGCCCTCGCCGGTGCGCTGCTTGTGCTGATACGCCGCAAGCACCCCGAACGCTGCCAGCAGGCCCGCATTGATGTCGGCGACGGAGTTGCCCGTGCGCAGCGGGGGGCCGCCGGGCTCGCCGGTGATGGCCATCAGCCCGGAGAAGCCCTGTGCAACCAGGTCGAAGCCGCCCTTGTCGGAAAATGGCCCCGTCAGACCATACCCGGACACGGCACAATAGATCAGGCCCGGGTTCTCTTTGCGCAGCGTTTCATAGCCCAGGCCGAGTTTGTCCATCGTGCCCTTGCGGAAATTCTCGGTAATCACGTCGGCGTCGCGCACCATGCGCAGCAGCACCTGCCGGCCTTCCGGATGCTTCAGGTCCAGCGCAATCGCGCGCTTATTGCGATTGAGCATCAGGTAGGGCGCCGACACGCCGTTGATCAGGGGGTCGCGGTACTGGCGCGAATCATCGCCGCCATTGATCTTCTCGACCTTGATGACGTCGGCTCCAAGGTCGGCCAGCATCATGCCGCAGGTGGGGCCGGCCATGATCTGCGACAGCTCGATGACGCGCATGCCGGCCAATGCTCCCTTGCCGTTGCCGCCGGCCGGGGTAGGGGTAGGTGTAGTGGGGTTCTGCATAGCGTGTCGCTCCGTGGCAAGGCTCAGCGCCCGTTGAACTGCGGCTTTTCTTTGGCCAGGAAGGCGCGGTAGCCAGCGCGGAAGTCTTCCGTGTCGAAGCAGTCGAATGCCTCGTCGCGATCGGCCTCGGTGAGGGCCTTGCCGGCGACCAGGTTCCGCACGAATTTCTTGTGCCAGCGTGCCACCAGCGGCGCGCCGTCGGCGATCCCGCGGGCCGTGGCCTGCGTTTCGGCGGCAACCTGATCGTCGGGCACCACCCTGGTGACGAGACCCAGCCGCAGCGCTTCGGCCGAATCGAAGATGTTGCCTTCGAGCAAAACCTGCAGCGCGACGTTCGGACCCACCAGGCGGACCACGGGCGTGAGCTCGGAATACGACATCACCAGTCCCAGGTTCTTGATGGGCACGCCGAATCGCGAGCTCGATCCGCAGATGCGCAGGTCGGCCAGGCTGGCGATTTCCAGGCCGCCGCCGACGCAGATGCCGTGTATTTGCGCAACGATGGGATGCGGGCATTTTTCCAGCGCCTCGATCGTGCGGCGCATGATGGCCCCATAGGCCACGGCCTGCTCCTTGTTGCTGCGCGAGGTCTCGAATTCGCCGATGTCGTTGCCCGGCGAAAACGCCTTCTCGCCCGCCCCGCGCAGAATGATGCAGCGCACGGTGTCGTCCGCGGCCAGCTCCAGGAAGGTGTCTCCCAGCAGGCGCCATCCGTCGATGGTGAAAGCGTTCAGTTTCTCCGGACGATTGAGAACGACGGTGACGATGTCGTCGTCTCGCTGTACGAGCACCAGCGATTCGCCGGCCGCATTGTGAGTGGGAAGGGTGTTCATGGGCTATTCCTACGTGGATATGGCGGGGGCCGACGCCCCCATTTCTTGCGTGCGGCGGGTTATTGCTTGCTCAGGCCCAGGCTCTGCATGATCTTGGTGTATTTGTCCCATTCATCCTGCAGGTAGCTGGCGAAGGCCGCGGGCGTGTCGGGGCCATCGCCGACGTCCATCCCCTGGTCAGCCAGCTTGTTGGCCACCTGCGGATCTTTCAGGGTCTGGGACAGGGCCTGGTCGAGCTTGTCCAGGATGGGCTGGGGCAGGTTGGCGGGAGCCAGCACGGCATACCACTGCAGGATGTCCATGCCCTTGATGCCCGCCTCTTCCAGCGTGGGCACGTCGGGAAGGCGCTTGCTGCGCCGGGTGCTGGTCACGGCCAGCGGACGAAGTTTCTGGGACTGGATCTGCCCGATGGCAGCGGGCAGGGTGTCGAAATTCATGTCCACCACGCCGCCCAGCAGGTCGGTCATGGCCTGGCCGCTGCCCTTGTAGGGCACGTGCTCCATCTCGACCCCGACGATCTGGGAAAAGCGGGCCGCGCTCAGATGCTGCGGGCCACCCAGGCCTGACGAGGCGTAGACCAGTTGTTTCGGCCGGGCGCGCGCGTCGTTGACCAGATCCTGCACGGTCGCATAGTCCCGCTTGGTGGGGTTGACGACCAGTACATTGGGCACCGACCCGATGTATCGCACCGGGGTGAAGTACTTGATGGAATCAATGTTGCTTTGCAACAGCTGGGGCGCGGCGACGGTGGTCTGCATGTTGGCCAGCAGCAGCGTATAGCCGTCGGGATCCGCTTTGGCAACGTAGTCGGCCGCGATGAGGCCCGATGCGCCGGGCTTGTTCTCGACCACGACCTGCTGCCCCAGGACTTCGGACAGCCTCGCCGACACAATGCGGGCCGAAACATCCGTGCCACCGCCCGGCACAAAGCCCACTACCAGACGGATGGGGCGCTGCGGCCAATTGGCGTCTTGCGCCAAGGCGGGGGTGGCGGCGCTTGCGAAGGCCGCGGTGGCCAGGGCGCAAGCCCAGGCGCGAACTGGGGTATACATAGATTGTCTCCTCGTTGAAAGCGCCTGCCCGGGCCGTGGGTGCTCTATGATGGAGGCAGGCTTGGTATACCGCCGGTATTTGGTATACCAGAACTAAACATAGTCGAATCAGACCAATTGAGCAACCCCATGGCTACTGATGTATCCCCCGCCGAGCTGCTGCCCGACGGATTGAGCATTGAACATCCCACGCTGCCAGCCGTCGCGGCCGAGCGGCTGCGGCAGCTGATCATCGATGGCACCCTGAAGCCGGGCACCTGGCTCAATGAGCGTGACCTTTGCGTGAAACTGAACATATCGCGCACACCATTGCGCGAGGCGTTCCGCATGCTGTCGTCAGATGGCCTGCTCAGCCTGCAGCCCAAGCGCGGAGCGATGGTCGTGGAGCTTTCGCCCTACGACGTGGAAAACATCTTCGATGTACTGGGGGTACTGGAGGGCCTGGCCGCGCGCAGCGCGGCAGAGCGCGCCAGCGATGAAGAATTGGCGCACATCGCTCAGTTGCACCAGCGCACGCGCGCTTACTACGAGCAGCGGGACATACGCGCGTATTACGCGAACAGCATGGGTACCCACATTGCGATCAATCGCGCCGCCCATAACCCGGCACTGACCCGTACCTACGACAGGCTTAATCTGCAGGTGCAGGCGTTGCGCTACCGTTCAAATTTCGACCAGGACGAATGGACCAAGGCAATGAATGACCATGAATTGTTCGTGGCGGCCTTGCTGCGGCGCGATGGAGGCGGCCGAGGAATCGATACGCGCCCACCTGGCGGGGCGAAAAACGTATCACCTGGGCGTGGCCCGCACATCCACCCCGGCGGCATGAGGCCGGCCCGCAATGCGGCCTCGTACAGGGCCGGCGGCTTGCCCGTCCGGTGCCGGCGCGGCGCGGGTCGCCCGGCCGCCCGCCGAACCCCGGCAGATTGGACGCGCCGCTGCCGGGGTTGCCCTTATCGGCCTACTGCATAGGCCTGCATCAGCCGGGGCGTGGCGGCGGCATGCAGCAGGCCGTCGGGGTCGCGGGACGCGGCGGTCAGGCGGCCGGTGGACCATTCGGGCTCTTCTTCGATGACATGGCCGCGCGCACGCAGGTCGGCGATGACATCGGGCCCGAATGAGGTTTCCACGGCCAGATGCCCCGGCTTGCGGTCGCGCGGATAAAAGGAAGACGGAAAGTGCTGGGTGTGCGACATGGGCTGGTCGATGGCTTCCTGCAGATTCAGCCCGTGGTGCACGTGGCGCAGGAACAGCAACAGCTGCCACTGCTCTTGCTGGTCGCCACCGGGCGTGCCGAACACCATATAAGGTTGACCGTCGCGCAGCGCCAGCGATGGCGTCAGTGTCGTACGCGGGCGTTTGCCCGGTTCGAGCGAGCAGGGCAGGTCGGGTTCGAGCCAGAACATCTGGGCGCGTGTGTTCAGCGGGAAGCCAAGTTCGGGAATGACGGGCGACGACTGCAGCCAGCCACCCGAAGGGGTGGCGGAAACCATGTTGCCCCAGCGATCGATCACGTCGACGTGTGTCGTGTCGCCGCGCCTGGCCGAACCACGCATGTCGGCCAGCGTGGGCTCGCTCGAAGGAGCGGCCTGGGGCGTCACCCTGGACAGCCGCTGCAGCAGGCTCATGACCCGTTCGGCCTGCGCTTCGTAGCCCGCGACGCGGCCGGGCCGCAATTCGTGCGAGGCCTGCGCGCCGATCAGCTTGCGACGCGCATCGTTATAAGCGTCTGACAGCAGTGCGTCGAGCGGAACGTGGACGAAGTCGGGGTCGCCGTAATAGACCTCGCGATCGGCAAAGGCGAGCTTCATCGCTTCGGTGACATGGTGCACGAACTCGGCGCCGTTGGGGCCGGCCGACTGCATATCCAGGCCCTTCAGCAGTGCCAGGGTCTGCAGAAAGACCGGCCCCTGACTCCAGGCGCCGGCTTTGGCGACGGTGTAGCCGTGGTAGTCGTAGGTGGCGGGCGTATCGTAGCGGGCGGACCAGCCGGCCATGTCCTGCGCCGTCAGCACGCCGCGGTGGTCCTGGCCGCTTTCATCCATGACGTCGTTATGGCGCACATAGCGGTCGATGGCTTCGGCCACGAAACCCCGATAGAACGCCTTCCGTGCGGCTTCGATCTGGTGTACTCGGTCCGCACCCGCCGATTCGGCCTCGCGCAGCACGCGGCGCCAGGTTTCGGCAAGCCCGGGGTTACGGAACAGCTTGCGGGCCTGAGGGGGGGCCCCGCCTGGCAGGTACACCTGCGCCGTGGTGGGCCAGTGCGCGGTGAAGAAGTCTTTCAGGCCTGCGATGGTATTGGCAATGCGGGGCATGATCGCATGGCCATGGTCGGCGTAATAGATGGCAGGTTCGAGCACGTCGCGCACGCGAAGGGAGCCATGGTCGCGCAGCAGCAGCATCCAGGCATCGAATGCACCCGGAATCACGGCTGGCAGCAGGCCGTTGCCCGGAATGAGGTGCAGGCCCAGCGACTGGTAATGCTGCAGCGTGGCGCCGGCTGGCGTGGGGCCCTGGCCGCACAATACTTCAGTGCGGCCGGTGCGCACCGAGTGGAACACCACGGGAACTTCACCGGCGGGCCCCACCAGATGCGGCTCGACGACCTGCAGCACGAAGCCCGCGGCCACGGCCGCATCGAAAGCGTTGCCGCCGCGTTCGAGCAGCGACATGCCGGCGCTGCTGGCGAGCCAATGCGTGGAAGTCACGACGCCGAAAGTGCCGAGGATCTCGGGCCGGGTGGTGAACATGCGGTAGCCGGAATCGATGCTCATTGCTTGGCAACCGTCACGTTCTTCAGGCGGATCAGGCCGTCGGGGTAGGGCACGAAGCCTTCGACCCGGGCCTGGGTGCCGAAGATCCAGGGCAGGTAGAACAGGTAGATGCGAGGGTCGTCTTCCTGCATGATCTTCATGGCCTGCGTGTAGAGGTCGCGACGCCGGGTTTCGTCCGCAACGCTGCGCGCCTCGTTCATGAGCCTGTCCATTTCGGCATTGCAGTATTTGCCGTCATTCAGGCTGCCCTGGCAGGTGATGTATTGGTAGATGTTGCCGCTGGGGTCCACCCGGCCCGACCAGCCGGTCTGGCCCACCTCGAAGTCGCCGCGGGGCAGGGCGGATTGCAGGGCGGCGAATTCCATGGGGCGCAGCGAGATGTCGAAGCCGGCCTCGGCGCCCATGGCCTGCACCAGTTCGAAGACTTGCTGCATGGTGGTGTTGTTGCCGAAGGTCAGTTCAAATTTCACGCGGTCGTGGCCCGCCTGCTTCAGCAGTTCCTGCGCTTTCGCAGGATCGCGGCCCGTGCGCTCCGCGCCTTTGTCGTACGCGAAACTGGCCGGCGGGAAGGGCTGGTAGGCAGGCTGGAACATGCCTTCGCCCACGACTTGGTTGATGACGTCGCGGTCGATTGCAAGGTCAAGCGCCTGGCGCACCCGCTTGTCTTTGGCGAGCGGATTGTCGGCGCGCGCGCCGTTGGCAATGTTCACGGAAATGGCCTGGTACCCCAGCCCGGTCACCGGCGCCAGGCGCAGGTTGGCGTCTTCCTTGACCGTCTTGACATCGCTGGGCGCGACGCGCTCGATGATGTCGAGCCCGCCCGAACGCAGGTTGTTCAGGCGCACAGTGGTGTCGGGCATGGGCGTGAACACGACCTGGTCGAAGTGGTAGCTGGCCTGGTCCCAGTGCTGCTTGAATTTCTCGAGCACGATGCGGTCGTTCTGGACTCTTTCCTTGAACTTGTACGGGCCCGAGCAAACCGGAGTGCGGCCAGGGTCTTTGTCGAAGGTGGCGGGCGAGAGCATCATGCCTGCGCGATCCGACAATTGCGACAGCAACGATGCGTCGGGTTCTTTCAAGCGCAGCACTACAGTGCGCGCATCGCTGACCTCGACACCGGCCACCGAGGCGAGCTCGCTTTTGCGATTGCTGTCGGGCAGGTTCATCGCGCGATCGAGATTGGCCTTGACCGATGCTGCGTCGACCGGGGAGCCATCGTGATACACAGCGCCATCGCGCAAAGTGAGGGTCAGTGCCAGGCCGTCGTCGCTGGTCTTCCAGCTCTCGGCCAGCTGGGGCACGAACTGCAGGTCGGGAGAAATATCCACCAGCTTGTCGCACAGCGACGCGAACACGATGCGCCCGACAAAGGTGCGGGCCCGGGCGGGATCAAGTACGTCGGGATCATCTTGCAGGCCGATACGCAAGGTGGTTTGCGCGTTGGCGGCGGCACTGGCAAGCAGGCCCGCCGCGGCGAGGGCAAGGCAAAGGCTACGCATGGATGGATCCTTTCAGGAAGTTGAATTCGGCGCAGGGGCGGGGCGTCTGTGCGCCATCGCTTTCAATCTACCAAATCGAGCAGCCGGGCGTGGGGAATTTTGCGCCGCGCCCGGGGCCTGTCCGTGCGGGACCTTGAGGCCTCGCAAGTGGCGCCGCAGCGATGGAATGTTGGTGCGCGGGCCGCAGTCACGCAGCGGGACGCGTTTTGCCGGTCAGCAGTCCGCCGAGCACGGCCGCCAGCTCTTCGAGCCGGTACGGCTTGGGCATCAGCGGAATGCCGGCGTCTTCGGCGCGGCGGGCCTCGGCCCCCGGGTAGCCGGTGGTCAGCACGACCGGCAGTCCGGGCCTGCGTTCCTTTACGGCATGGGCCAGCTGCACGCCGCTCATGCCGCCCGGCATCATGATGTCGGAGAGCACGGCGTCTACCTCGGCGCCGCGCTGGAGTGTGTCCAGTGCTTCGGACGCGCTGTCCGCGGACGTGACCCGGTAGCCCAGCTGCACGAGCATGTCGGCCGTCAGCGCCGCGACCTCGTCATCGTCTTCGACCAGCAGCACATGGAACTGCGGCCGGGGAACAGGCATCGCGCGCTCGCGTGGAACCGGCTTGGTGCACTCCACGGCGTTGGCGGAACGGGGCAGCAGCAGGCAGACCGTGGTGCCGCGGCCCACCGCGCTGCGGATCTGCACCGTGCCGCCGGATTGTTTGGCGAACCCGTATGCCTGCGCAAGCCCGAGCCCGGACCCCTTGCCCACTTCCTTGGTCGTGAAAAAAGGTTCGAAAATGCGGGCCTGCACTTCCGGCGGCATGCCGGTGCCGGTATCCGTAATGCAAAGCGAAACATGGTCGGCCTGCAGTTCGCCGGACGCAGACCCTGGGACGTTCTCGGTGCGTATCTCTATCGTGCCGCCATTGGGCATGGCATCGCGCGCGTTGACCGCCAGGTTGATGATCACCAGCTCGAGTTCGCCCGGGTCGACTTCCACGATCCACAGCCCGTCGGCCAGCTGCAGTTGCACCGCAATATCGCCCCGCAGACTGCGATCGAGCATTTCCAGCATGCCTCGGATCTGCTGGCTGAGATCGATGGCGCGGGGCTGCAAGGCCTGGCGACGCGCAAACGTGAGCAACTGGCGCGTCAGCCCCGCCCCACGATCGACCGCGCGCTGCATGGCCTGGATGGTGCGGTCGCGGCGGCCCGCATCGCTCGGGCGTTCCAGGATCTGCAATCCGCCCGACATCACCATCAACAGATTGTTGAAGTCGTGGGCCACCCCGCCGGTAAGCTGCCCCAGCGCTTCGAGCTTCTGGGCCTGGCGCAGCGAGTCCTCGACGCGTTCACGCTCGGCAATCTGCCGCTGCAGCTCGGCATTGGCGTCTTCAAGCTGCTGGGTCCGGAAAACAATGGTGCTCTCCAGGGCCGCGGCCGCTTCCTCCTGCGATTGGAGCAGGGCGCGAATCTGGTATTGCCGCAGCCTTGAACGCGCCGCCGTGCGCACCATGGTGGTGAGCGCCAGCGCCTCCATGGGCCGTTCGAGCAGCGACACGTTGCCCAGCGCATCGACCATCTTCTCGCGCCAGGCGGCCACGGCTGCCTGCTGCATGCGGCTGGTGAGGACGACGAAGGGCGGATCGGACCAGGCTGGCTCGGTGGCCAGCCACGCGCGCACCTCTCCCAGGTTCTTCCCGAACAACGCCTCTTCCGTCACGCAGATGGCCAACACACCGGTGTCGGCCCGTTGCAGGAGTACGTTGATATCGGTGCAGACCTGTGCATCCAGCCCGTCACGCTGCAATAGCTGCGCGCAGGCGTTGCCATCACGGCCGATTGGCGCGTAGACGAGCACCCGGCCTTCGGGCCCCTCAGGCCACTGCATTGTCGCCACTGGAAAGCAGGCGGCCGTCCGCGCCGGTGTACTGGGGGGTGCCCGAGAAGATGCCATTGAATGCGGTCAATGGCGGGCCGAGCCTGAGCCCCTGCGGCGACAGCGTGAACTCGCGGATCGTGCGCTCGTGCGCGCCACTGCGCTTTTTCACGACCGACAGCGCGCGCCGCACCTGACCCTGGTGTTCGAAGTACCGCAGCATGATGACCGCGTCGCTCAGGTAGCTGATGTCCAGCGGTGTTTCCATCGGCCCCACCAGGCCATGCTGGGCGAGCACCATGACCGTGGTCACGCCCTGCTGGCCCAGATAAGACAGCAGCTCGTGCATCTGCAGGATCAGGAAGCGCCCGTCCGGCATGGCGTTCATGTACCCGTTGAGGCTGTCGATCACGATCACGCGCGCGCCATGCTCTTCGACGCTTTGCCGTACGATGGCGGCGAATTCCCCTGGCGACATTTCGGCGGGGTCGATCTGCCGCACATGCAGCAGGCCGGCATCCACAGCGGGATCGAGCGGCATGCCCAGTTGGCGCGCCCGGGTCTCCAGGGTGCCTCGCCCCTCATCGAAGGCAAAAACGGCTGCGTGCTCGCCGCGCTGCGTTGCGGCAAGTACATATGTCATGGCCAGCGATGATTTGCCGACGCCGGCGGCGCCGATCAGCAGGGCATTGGTGCCGCGTTCAAGCCCGCCCCCGAGCAGATGATCGAGCTCTTTGTTGCCGCTGGAAGTGGTCTGGGGTTCGAACGAGGTATGGTGTTCGGACGCCACCAGGCGCGGGAAGACGATCAGGCCACCCTTCCTGATGGTGAAGTCGTGGAACCCGCCGCGATACTCTACGCCTCGCATTTTCACCACGCGCAAGCGGCGTCGCTGGGCACCGTAATCGATGGCCAACTGCTCGAGTGCAATCACGCCGTGCGAAATGGAATGCAGTTGCAGGTCTTCGTCGCGGCCGCCCTGGTCATCGAGCAATATGACGGTGCACTGGCGGCTCGCGAAGAAATGCTTCAACGCCAATATCTGGCGCCGATAGCGCAACGAGCCCTGGGCGAGCAGCCGCAGTTCTGAAAGGCTGTCGACCACCACTCGCGATGGGTTGGTGGCTTCGACCTTGTCCAGGATGAGCCGGGTCGTCTCGCTCAGCTCCATTTCGGCCGGGTGCAGCACGGTCAGTTCGCGTTCCGGGTCCAGAATGTCTGCGGACACCATCTCGAAGATCTCGATGCCGTCGAGGCTCCAGCCATGTCGTCGGGCCACCAGATGCAATTCTCGCGGGCTTTCCGACAGCGCGATGTACAGCACGTTCTCGCCATTCCTGACGCCTTCGAGCAGAAACTGCATGCCGAGCGTTGTTTTGCCTGTACCGGGATGGCCTTCACACAAATACATCCGGTTGGAGTCGAGTCCACCCCCGAGAATATCGTCCAGACCGGAATTGCCGGTCGAGATGCGCGGGGGGTCTTCATAGGCCGATGTGGGGTCGCCCTTTACCACCTTGCTCATGGGTTCTTATTCCTTGTGATCATGCAGCAATATCTACTTGACAGTGTCTTGCGCCGGCCGTGCCGTCCGCCCGATCCCGGCGCTCTTCCGTGGGTGCCGGCCTGACGGCGTCACGTGCAATTTATAGCAGTTCCGACGCAGCCGACGCACGGCCGCGTCGTGCCAGCTTGGTAACCGCGTGACTAATTGCGACGCGCGCAGTTGCAAAGCGAGCCAGGTCAGGCCGGCGGCAATCCTGCTCCGGCAGTTCCATGGGGCGAGGTGCGCGATTCTTGAATGCACGAGGCCACGGCGATAAATTACGTACGTGTCAGCAAGCCTCGGCCCGGCCGCGGCCGGCGACCGACTCGATGGAGAAAGCCATGAATATCTTCGAGACCATCGCCACCCATGCCGCCGCACAGCAACTGCCGCTGTACGCGGTAACAGCGAGCGCCATTCCCACGGCGGACACTCCGTTGATCGTCATGCTGCACTGGCACGGGTTCCATCGCGCACCGCAGGCCGCGTCGCGAGCCCGACGTTCTGTGGCGGCATCCGCCGTACAGGTCAACGCGCGTTGGCGCCATCCCGCCGACATCGACCAGGCCGTGCTGGAAGCCGGGTGGAAACTGGGCGCCTGGGACGTGGAACGGGTAGCTCGACCGGCCTGGTGGCGGCTCAACGCTCCGGTATCCGAGGCCGTGGCATGCAGGCGCGCTTTTGGCGACTATTCCGACTTGCCCGATGGTCGCTGCGCCATCGTGGTGGACGCCCCGGACCAGCGGGACTTGCTGGAACTGGCGGCGCGGCGCGGCTACCTGCGCTGGTTGTTCCGTCCGCGCAAAGGCGGGCTCTGGAGCCAGCTCGACGGGGACGACTGCACCCTTGATGCCGACGGCGGCCGATCCAGTCCTTGCCCTATCAGGTCACAGCCGGAAGGGCGTGGATTGCGCCGTCTGGTCAGCTATCGGCTGGGACGTGGCAGAAACATTTTGATGCTATAAGTTTCGTTCGGACGCTGATTTCCGGCTTGAAAACCCGCCGGGTCGGCCCTAGATTCACGCCGCACCCATTCGGGGCTGTACGGCGCGAGCGACGCGAATACCGCTATGCGCTGGATTCATTTTTCTGATGATCAAGACTAAGGAGATCGAGTCATGAAGATCCGTCCCCTTTACGACCGGATTATCGTCAAGCGAATCGAACAGCAACGCAAGACGGCCTCCGGCATTGTGATTCCTGATTCCGCGGCCGAGAAGCCCGAACAGGGCGAAGTATTGGCGGTCGGCAAGGGCAAGCTGAACAACGATGGTTCGGTGCGCGCTCTTGAACTGAAGGTGGGCGACCACGTGCTCTTTGGCAAGTACTCGGGCCAGACCGTCAAGGTTGACGGCGAAGAGCTGCTGGTAATGCGCGAAGAGGACGTGTTTGCGGTTCTGACGCCTGCCGGCGATCAGCTCAAGCAAGCCGCCTGACCCCACCATTCATGACGTTTTCAGGAGCCAAGAAATGAGTGCCAAAGACGTGAAATTCCATGATCACGCGCGCAGCCGCGTCGTGAAAGGCGTCAACATCCTGGCTGACGCCGTCAAGGTCACCCTGGGCCCCAAAGGCCGCAATGTGCTGATCGAACGCAGTTTCGGCGCCCCGGTCATAACCAAGGATGGCGTGTCGGTCGCCAAAGAGATCGAACTGAAAGACAAGTTCGAGAACATGGGCGCGCAGATCGTCAAGCAGGTGGCGTCCAAGACGGCCGATGTGGCGGGCGACGGCACCACCACCGCTACGGTACTGGCGCAGTCCATTGTGCAAGAGGGCATGAAGTACGTGGCCTCGGGCATGAACCCCATGGACCTCAAGCGCGGCATCGACCAGGCCGTCAATGGCGTGGTCGACGCGCTGCGCAAGATGGCCAAGCCCATCTCCACGAGCAAGGAAACCGCGCAGGTGGCGACGTTGTCGGCCAACTCCGATCCTGCGATCGGCAAAATCATTGCCGACGCGATGGACAAAGTGGGCCGCGAAGGGGTGATCACTGTTGAAGACGGCAAGTCGCTGGACAACGAGCTGGATGTCGTGGAAGGGATGCAATTCGACCGCGGCTATCTGAGCCCCTATTTCATGACCGACCCTGAAAAGCAGGTGGGGCAGCTCGACGATCCGCTGATCTTGCTCTACGACAAAAAGATCTCGAATGTGCGCGAACTGCTCCCCGTTCTGGAAGCCACCGCCAAGGCCGGCAAGCCTTTGCTCATCGTGGCCGAAGACGTGGAAGGCGAGGCGCTCGCCACGCTGGTCGTGAACGCCATGCGCGGCGTGCTGAAGGTGGCCGCCGTCAAGGCGCCCGGCTTCGGCGACCGCCGCAAGGCAATGCTGGAAGACATCGCGGTGCTCACGGGCGCCACGGTCATCTCCGAAGAAACCGGCAAGCAGCTGGAAAAGGCCACGCTTGAAGACCTGGGCAGCGCCAAGCGGGTCGAGGTGCGCAAGGAAGACACCATCATCATCGATGGCGCCGGCCGCCAGGAAGCGATCCAGGCACGCGTGAAGTCGATTCGCAAGCAGATCGACGAGACCACCAGTGACTACGACCGTGAAAAGCTGCAGGAGCGCGTGGCCAAGCTGGCCGGCGGCGTGGCCGTGATCAAGGTCGGTGCGGCCACCGAAGTCGAGATGAAGGAAAAGAAAGACCGGGTCGACGATGCGCTGCATGCCACGCGCGCGGCCGTCGAGGAAGGCATCGTGCCGGGCGGCGGCGTGGCGCTGCTGCGGGCGCGTTCGGCCATCCAGGACATGAAGGGGGCGAACGCCGACCAGGACGCCGGCATCCGCATCGTGCT
Source organism: Bordetella sp. MIP270_01_BMS (assembly GCF_054958705.1). Taxonomy (NCBI): domain Bacteria; kingdom Pseudomonadati; phylum Pseudomonadota; class Betaproteobacteria; order Burkholderiales; family Alcaligenaceae; genus Bordetella; species Bordetella sp. MIP270_01_BMS. Next base: position 4,510,265 of record NZ_CM143297.1, read on the forward strand.
GCGTGCGCTCGAGGCGCCGCTGCGCGCCATCGTGGCCAATGCGGGCGAAGAGCCTTCGGTCGTGGTGGCCAAGGTGCTCGAGACCCAGGGCAACTATGGCTACAACGCGGCGACGGGCGAGTACGGCGACCTGGTCGAAATCGGCGTGGTCGATCCGGCGAAGGTCACGCGCACCGCGTTGCAGAATGCCGCGTCGATCGCCGGCCTGATCCTGACCACCGACGCCACCGTGGCGCAGCTGCCGGAAGACAGCAAGGCGCCCGCCGCGCCAGCCGAAGCAATGGACTTCTGAAGTGCTGAAATAGGCTGACCGCCAATCGGGCATCGCGCTCTGGCAACAGGCGCGATGCCTTTTTTATGGAGCCGGGGGCTATGCAGCGCAATGTCTCCGACAGACGTCGGCGTCGTCGAGCCGCGGCGCAGCGCCGGGCAGCACTCGTGCCCGCGCCTGCCGGCGGTCACGACGCGCCTGCAGGGGCGGTGGCGGGGGGCGTTGGCGGATCGCGAAGCAGCTCGACGCCTGGGGGGCCGTCTGCGGCGGGGGTATAGCGGTCGATTGCGCCGGGTTCGTAGACGCTGGCGCCCTTGAGCCTGCGCTGCAGCGACTTGGCGTTCGCCTCGATGTCGGCCAGGCTGGGCAATGGGCCGCGCGCGGCCACGATGACGCGGTTGGCGTGTCGCAGATTGTAGAACGGGCCGAACACGGCGCCGTAAGTCGCCGATTCCCGCGCGTACATCTGGCTGCGGGTGAACGTATTGGCCACCACCACGCCGCCGGGCGTCAGGATGCCCCTGACGTGTTGCAGGAACTCGAGCGTCATCAAGTGTTCGGGAATGTAGTCGACGTCGAACGCGTCGAGCATGATCATGTCGTACTCGCGACCTTCGCGGTGCGCCTGCTCGACGAACGCACGCCCATCCTCGATATAGAGCCGCTGACGGGGGCCCAGGCGGTATCCGAAGTATTCCTGGGCCATCCGGCCTACCGCCGGATCGATCTCGACCGTGTCGATGATCGCTTCGGGCAGCAGGCGTTCCAGGGTCTTCTGCAGGCTCGCGCCGCCGAGGCCCACGATCAGGATGCGCCTGGGATCGGGTTTGACATACAGCGCGCTGATCATCATGCGCGTGTAGTCGAACACCAGTGCGTCCGGATCCGCCAGGCTCATGCAGGTTTGGCGGCCGAAGTCTTCCATGGTGTTGAAGTTCATGCAACGCTCGCCATTGTCTTCAAACACCATCAGCTCGCCGAACCGCGACGGCTCGCTGTGCACCAGGCGCGGCTGAGCCTGCGCGGTGGTCGGCAGCAGTATTGCGCACGCGAGAAGCACGGCGGAAAACGACAGGAAATGGGGCATGGCGGCGCCTCGTGGGGCAAACGATGGCACATCATATCCGCGGCACCTGCTCCACGCCAGGCATGGCCGGTGCCGGCGGAGCGCATCCCGCGGCGCTCGCGCCCGTCGCGGGCCTGCCGGCGCGTCGGCCACGGCGCCGGCTTCGCTCTGGCGGCATGGTGCCAGAGTCCGCTACAGTAAGCGCCGTCGCCGGGGTGCATCCTCCGGCTTTGTACCAAGGGAATGCTACATGCCCCGCCGCCTTCCTCCGTTGCCGGCCCTGCGCTTGTTCGAAGCCGCGGGCCGCCTGTGCAGCTTCAAGCTGGCCGCCGCCGAACTGAACGTCACGCCCAGCGCCGTCAGCCATGGCATTGTGGGCCTGGAACGGGCCCTGGGTGTGGAACTCTTCCAGCGGGGCCCGCGCGGGTTGGCGCTGACGCCGGAAGGCGCGGATTATCTGCTGTACGTGTCCGAGGCGCTGTCGCTCATTGCCACGGGCACGCAGCGGCTGCCGGACGGGCAGGGCCGCAGGGGCATTGCCATCAGCTGCGCCCCCACGCTTGCCTCGCGCTGGCTGTTGCCGCGCCTGGCGTCGTTCCGGGCGCGATGGCCCGGTGTTGCAATCACCATCGACACTGCGCAACGGCATGTGGGCTTCCCGGTAGATGGTTTCGATTTCGCCATACGGATGAGCCGCGGGGACGTCACGGCGGCCGACTGGTCACGCCTTTTCGGCGAGCAACTGGTGCCGGTGTGCAGCGCGGCCTATCGCGACCGCATCGTGCGCGAACATGGCAGATTCGATCTGGCCGCGGCGACCCTGATCCATGTCGATCTGGCCAGCGAGGACTGGCAGGCCTGGCGGGAACACACCGGCTGGACCGGCCCGGACGGCGCCACCGCGCCGGGTGAGTTGCACTTCGACACCATACAGCTCGCATTCGAGGCCGCGGTTCAGGGCCTGGGCGTCGCGCTGGGCCGCCGGCCGCTGGTCGACGCGGAACTGCAGTCCGGCGCGCTGATGGCCCTGGATATGCCCGGCATGCGCGCGCAGACGGCGTATTGGCTGGTGGCCTCCGACGCCATGGCGCGGCGCAGCGAGCTGCTGGCGTTTCGCGACTGGCTGCTCGAACAGGCGCGTGAGTTCGCGCCATAGCCCCGACCAGCCTGGACTGGCGCCTCGTGACGCGGCACGCGCGCCACCACAGGGCGCGGGTGCGTAGCGCGGGATGCGCCGCGCGGGAAGTTCTTGGAAACCGCATGCCGAACGGCGAGTAGAACCGGGTGAATACTGTTCACCCGTCATCAAAATCTTTTCCTTTGCCGGGGCATCCGGGCGCGTGCCACCATGCCGCCAAAAGGAGATTTCCCGTCATGCATACCGCAAAAATCGCGGAGCCTTCCACCCGCAATTCCGTGCTCTGGGTCGTGGTGGCGGCCGCCCTGATCCTCAGCGCCGCCATGGGCGTGCGCCAGACGTTCGGTTTGTTCATCACGCCGTTCTCGTTCGACCGGGGCCTGCCGGTCACGCAGATCGCGTTTGCGATCGCGCTGCACAATCTGGTGTGGGGTTTCGCGCAGCCTTTCGCAGGCGCCGCTGCCGACCGCTATGGGTCGGCGCCCGTAGTGGCGTTCGGGGCGGCGGCGTTTGCCGCCGGGCTGGCCCTGGCCAGCGGGGCCGATTCGCCCGTGCTCATGGTGCTGGGAATGGGCGTGCTGGTGGGGATAGGCGTCAGCTGCACCAGCTTTGGCGTCGTGTTGGCCGCGGTGGGTCGCGCGGCTTCGCCGCAGCGGCGCAGCATGGCGCTGGGTCTGGCCAGCGCCGGGGGATCGGTGGGCCAGGTGGTGCTGGTGCCCTTTGCGCAGGTCTTGCGCGAGAGCGGCGGCGTGTCCACATCGTTGTGGGGCCTGGCCATACTGATGCTGCTGGTGGCGCCGATGGGGTGGCTGCTCGACCGGCCGGCGGGCTCGGCCGCAGCGGCTGCGGCGACGCAGGAGCCCACGATGTCGCTCAGGCAGGCGGTGGTGCATGCGTGCAGACACCGCGGCTATTGCCTGCTGACGCTGGGCTTTTTCACCTGCGGATTCCAGTTGGCATTTATCGCCACGCACCTGCCCGGCTACCTGGTGCTGTGTCATATGCCGATCGGCCTGGGCGCCACGGCGCTGGCCCTGATCGGGCTGTTCAACATGGCAGGCAGCTGGGCTTGCGGCTGGCTGGGCGGACACTATCGACAGCAATACGTGCTGGGTTGGCTGTACCTGATACGCGGCGCGGCCATCGCAGCATTTTTCCTGATGCCCAAGAGCACGCTCTCGGTAGTGCTGTTCGCGGCCGTGATGGGATTGACCTGGCTCGGTACGGTGCCGCTGACCAGCGGCCTGGTCGCCAAGGTTTTCGGCACGCGGTACCTGGGCACGCTCTTCGGCGTGTGTTTCCTCAGCCATCAGATCGGTTCGTTCCTGGGCACCTGGATGGGCGGGCTGGTGTTCGATCTGACGGGCTCCTACACCCCGGTGTGGGCCGCCACGGCGGCGGCGGGCCTGGTGGCGGCGTTGCTGAATTTCTCCATCGATGATCGCGTCGCGCCCACCGCTGCGCCAGCGCCCGCAATGGCCCAACGCTGAATCGATTGTTGATATAGTGGCTGCTTCTGCCCGCAGGGCATGCCGCTTTGTTTACCCGATGTCCCAGGTCTGGTCAGATGCGCCTTTCTCCGTGCCCGCCGTAGCGTCCAGCATTGCCGACGCCGTGCGCATACTCGAAGAAGACATCGTGCTGGGCAGCCTGCACCCGCGCGAGCGCCTGATCGAAGACGACCTGATACGCCGGTTCGGCTTCAAGCGCCACGCGGCGCGCGAAGTGCTGGCCGAGCTGGCGCGGATGGGGTTGGTCGAACGGCGCAAGAATGTAGGCTGCGAGGTACGAGCCTTCGCCCCCCGCGAAGTGGCTGAACTCTATCAGCTGCGCGAACTGCTCGAGGCCGAGGCCGCCCGCACCATTCCATGCCCGCTGCCGGCGCCGGCCTTGCGCGAACTTGTCGCCATCCAGCGCGAACACGACGAGGCCGTGGCGGCCGGCGACCCCCGTCGCGTCTTCCACACCAATCAGCGGTTTCACCAGGCGCTGTTCGGCTGCTGCGAGAATGGCGTGCTGCAAAAGGCCATACAGGAATATGCGCGCCAGACGCATGCCATCCGGTTCAGTTCGCTGGTCGATGCGTCGTACCGCGAGCGCGCGCGTCAGGAACACTGGGCCATGATCGAAGCACTTCGGGAAGGCCGACGCGACGTTCTCATCAGCCTGTGCCGCGACCACCTGGCGCCGTCGCGCGATGCCTACCTGGCCTTGAACCGGCACCGCTATCTGCCCCGCGGCTGAACGCCGCGCCGCGCAGCATGGCGCCCGGCGGTGGTCGTGCCGAGTCGGCAGCTCGAGACCGCGTTAATGGCGGCAGCAAGCAGGCGTTCATGCGCATGGGCATGAACACCGCGGGCAAAGCGGCCGATGGCCAGGGCCAGCCAGTGCGCGGGGGGCGGCCCCCGCTGACCCGCGTTACGGAGACGTGCGCATCACGACCGCCAGTCCGGCGAGTATTGCCCCCATTGCCAACATGCTGAGCCAGGGCAGTCGATGGCCCAGCAGCAGGTAGTCCAGCAGGGCCGTCATGATAGGCACCAGATAGAACAGACTCGTGACGTTGACCAGGTTCCCGGCATGGATCAGGCGAAACAGCAGAATGGTCGCGCCGACCGATATCACGAGCGCCAGCCATACCAGGGATACCCACAGGCCGGCCGTGGCTTCGACGCGCCAGGGCTGCCAGGGCAGGCACAGCACGCACAGCAGCAGGGCGGCGAGGTATTGCAGCGGCAGGGCCTGCAGCGGGGGCAGGCGCAGGCTTTTTTGCATCATGGCGCCGCCGGTCATGCACAGCAGTGCGCCCAGCGCATAGATCATGCCCATGGCCGAAAACCGTGCGGCGGCAATGCCATCCCATACCACCAGCATCAGGCCGCAGAACGCGAGCGTCAGTCCCAGCACACGGGGCCAGGGGTAGCGCCGTTCCATCAGCACGAGGGTCAGCAGGGGCTGGGCGCCCAGGGCAGTGGCCAGCACGCCCGGCGTGAGGCCGTGGTCCAGGGCCAGGAAATAGCAGACCGAGTAGCCGCCCGTCATCGTCAGGCCCGTGGCGGCGGTGCGCGCGCGCTCGCCGCGGCGGGGCAGCCACGGCAGTCCTGCGGCGCGCGCAAGGGCCAGCAGTGCCGCCAGTGCCAGACCAAAGCGCAGTGCCAGGATGGCAAACGGCGAAGCGTATGCCAGGCTCAGTTTGGAGAAAATTGCGCCGCTGCTCCACAGCAGTACGAACAGCGCCGTGGCGCCATGGGCCATATAGGCCGTTCTTGAAAGTTTCATGGAAGTCACCCGAGAGACAACGCACAGGCTCCAGCGGCCGAGGCCGGGCCGAGAGGCGCCGGACAGGGCAGGCAAAGGTGCTGGAACCGCCAGGAAGGCCTGGAATCAGGCCAGATGGGCGGCGGGCGGCGGGGGAGCCGCGCGGCCGACGAGGCTGCGCGCGGGCGGGGCGACTGAGGTGATGGAGACGCGCGCGCAGCCCCGGTCGCGGACGGGAGCCGCGAATGGGAAGCAACAATGGGGCAGGGCGCGTGGGTTCATGTTGCCAATGAAATTACACGCCGCTCTTGACCGTGTCAAGACGGGCGTGGCGCTGCGCCACCCAGTCAATCACCAGCATGATGAGCAGCGATGCGCCTACCAGCGGAAACAGGATCCCGCCGGCAACCATCAGGAACATCACGCCACGCAATGCCCGCCGGTCGGGTGCGAGCGGGGGTATGCCCAGCGAACCGGAAGGCCGGCGCTTCCACCACATGACCCCTGCCGCCACGCTCATCAATATCATTGCCAGGCAGGCGGCCAGCAGCACCAGTTGGTTGGCCAGGCCGAATTCCTGGCCCATGTGCACATTGATGCCCCATTCCAGCGCCTTGCCCACGGGGCCGTAATCGCCATAGCCCATGTCCAGCAAGGGCTCGCCGGTGTACCGGTCGAGGTGCACCACCCGTTGTCGCGCCAGGTCGTTCGGATAGACCGACGCGGTATACACGCCCGCGGGGTCTTGCGGTACGTTGATCGCATAGCCGGGCGCCAGGCCGAGCCGATCGAACGCGGCCACGGCCCGATCCAGCCCGATATCGGATGTTCCGGCGTGCCCATGCGGCGATTGCGGCACGCGCGCCTGTTCGAGCGACCACGTGGTGGGACCCAGATGTCCCAGGTGCTCGTCTGACATTGGCAATGCCACACGCACGCCGGCCGGGTAGCCGAAGTTGCTGCCGTTGGCCCATTGGTTGACCTGGCCACCCCACACCAGCGACCAAGGCATGCCGGTGCCCGCCAAAAACAGGATGAACAGGCCCACGAAGGCCCCGGTGACTGCGTGGATGTCGCGCCAGAACACGCGTTGACCGGGGCGGCCGCGCACGGTCGCCACGCCCTTCCTGCGTCCCCGGGGCCACCACAGGTACAGCCCTGTGAGCACCAGCAGGATGGACCAGCCTGCGGCGATCTCTATGGCCGCGCTGGCCAGCGGGCCGAAATAATCCAGGCTGTGCAGGCGCCGTACGGTCCACATCAGCGTGCCGCGCTCGGGGTGCGCGCCCAGCACCCGGCCGCTGTACGGGTCGACGTACACGCTCATGCTGTCTCCTGCTGCCGGCTTGATCACCACCTGCGCCGCGGCGTCGGCAGACGCAGGCGGCAGGTATTTGGTGAAGGTGCCGGGATAGGCTTTCGAGGCGGCCTCGGCCAGCGCCGACGGCGTGTGCGCGGGCGTATGGGCCGGTTGCACCTGCCGCAGGTCGCGGTACCAGGCGCGATCGATTTCGTGATGAAAGAGATAAAGCCCGCCGGTCGCGGCCAGCAGTATCAAGAAGGGCAGCACGAGCAGCCCCGCGTAAAAGTGCCAGCGCCATACGGCGCGGTAGACGTGTGCCTGGCGCACGGTCTCATGGTCAGTCGTAGTGTTGTCGTTCATGGTGTCCATGGGGTGTGCAAGTCGTCGTTAGAACCGATAATTGGCGGTCAGCTCCAGCCGCCTGCCCGCGCCGAGCAGCCACTGCGTCGGGTTGTAGTACGCGGTCTCGGCATACTGTTTGTCGAAAACGTTGTAGGCGCGCAATGCCAGGCTCAGGTCGCTCCGGGCCTGCCACTGCAGCGCCAGGTCGGTGGTGGTGTAGGCCGCCATTTCCAGCTGGTTTGCACTGTCCGCAAACCGCTTGCCCACATAGCGCAGGCCGGCACTTGCCGTCCATTGAGGGGCGAATCGCCAGCTCAGCCACACGTTGGCCAGGCGCTCGGGCACATCGGGCGGCACGTTGCCCCGCCGCGAAACGGCGACGCCGGATGATGCGTCGGCGTAATCGTCGTAGCGGGCGTCCAGGATGGCCCCGTTGAAGTCCAGCCGCCAGTAGCGCCCCAGATCCAGGCCTAGGGTGAACTCGAGCCCGCGACTCGACTGGCTTCCTATCTGCACGCGCAAGGACGGATCGCGCGGGTCGCGCGTGACCAAGTCTTTCTTGCGGATGTGATAGACGGCCAGGGTCCACGTGCCGGCGCTGTCCCAGAAAACCTGTTTGACACCCGCTTCGATCTGGCGCGCCCACGACAGATCGAAGTCTTTGTTGGCCGGTGACATCAGCAACAGGCCGCCGACCGGATCGGCCGCTTCCGAATATTGCGCGTACAGAGCCAGGGTAGGCAGCAGGTTGTACACGGTGCCCGCGCGCCAGCCGACGTTGCTGTAGCTGCGGCGGTAGGCCGTGCTGTCGGTGACCAGGTCGTGACGCTCGAGGTCGATGTGGTCCCAACGTATGCCGCCCAGGACGGACCAGCGCTCGGTCAGCGCCAGGCGGTCTTCGCCGAACACGGCGAACTGCGTCGCCGTGTTGCGGTAACGCGGCGTGGTGCCAGCCTCGTTGATGAATTCGCCGTGGTCGACGTCGTGCGGGTCCACCCAGGAAAGCCCTCCGTAAGGAGCATTATTGGTGTGCACGAGCCTGCTGCGATTGACCTCGGCGCCTATCGCCGCTTGATTGGGCAGGCCCATCAGCCGGCTTGCGTGAGAAGCGTCGACGCGAGCGCCCACCTGGCTTTGATCGTGCTGGATGGCCGTATAGGCGCTGCGTTCGATCAACCCGCTTGCCGCGTCCCATACATAGTTTTCAACATTGCGGTAGTCGCGATCGCTGCCTATGTGATACACGCGGCCGCGCACCGCAGTCGTGGCGTTGGGGGTCCATTCGCCCTGCAATTCGCTGCGGCTATCACGATAGATGATCTTGCTGTCGGCCACGTTGTAATTCTGGTGGCGCAACGAATAATCGATGCCTCCGTCGATCAGCGGGGTGCCGAAGTAGCGGGAGGGCTCCTGCCATGAGTCGGCATGGGTCAGGGTCAGGTTCAGCGAGGACGACACGTCCAGTCTCAGCGCGGCGGTCAGCGCGGCGTTTTTCGAGCCGCCCATGTTCATGTCGGCTTTGCTGCGGTTGGCGCTGAGGTCGAGGCGATACGACCAGCGTTCGTCCAGCGCGCCGCCGCTGCCGAAAGCCAGGCGCTGTGTGTCGTGCGTGCCCAGGCTTGCCTGCAGTTCGCTTTCCACCTCGCCGCGTGTCGGCTTCTTCGGAATGACGTTCACGACGCCGCCTACCGCGCCTTCGCCATACAGCACCGACGCCGGACCGCGCAGTACTTCGATACGCTCGACCGACCAGGGGTCATATACGAAGGTTTGGCCCAGGCCGCCGTACTGCCGTACTCCGTCGTAAAGCATGGCGACTGAATTCGAATCGGTGAACCCGCGCGACGACAGCGAAGAGCCGCCGTTGCCCGGATGACGGAAGACGCTGATGCCGGGCGCCTGCGTGACGGCGTCCATGACGGTCACGTCACCGCGCTGGCGTAGCTGTTCGTTCGTAATGACGTCGATGCTGGCAGGCGTCTCCAGCGGTGTGAGAGCGAGGAACGAGCCGGTGGACGCGGGCTCCTCGAGGGCAGGCACAGAGTAGTTGGCGGACACGGAGATGGCGGCCATTGTGGGCACAGGGCCGCCGCCAAGGTCCTGCTCATGCGCCCAGGGCGGCGTTGCCATCAGCGCCAGAGCGGCGGCCATGGCCGAGCGCCGCTGCAGGACGGTCGTCCTGGCGGGTAGGGAAATCATGGTATGTCTCGGTTGGGAATGACGAGGCCGTTGCCGGTGCAACGGGCCGGCGGTGCGTTAACCGAGGGGAAGGGGGGGAGCACGCGCGCCGAGCGGCGCGCCGGGCGAGTGGCCGCGAGGCTGCGCCGGTGGGGCCCGGGCGGCAAGACGCAGGGAGACGGATGCCGCCGCCGGGGCAATGGCCACCGCAACCGCGGGCAAGGGCAGCGCGGCCAAGGCCACGCCCATGCTGCAGACGGTGGATTGTTCGGCATGCTGCGCGTCGGGCCGATGGTCGGCCTTGTGCGGACCCTCGATCCAGATGGGGCCGGCAGCCGAGCACAATTGAATCAGCGTGGCGCCCGGCTCGGCGCTGGGCATGAAGCCTTGCGGCACCATTGCCTTCAACACAAACACGCAGAGCGCCAGCCATACGGCGGCGCGATAGCGCAAGTGCGTCAAGGTGCGGGAGCTGGCCATGGTGGGCCATTTTAAACAGGCTTCGGGGCCATGGCAGGCATGGCCGGCATGCCATGGCGGGCGCCGCCGGAGAAATGCGCGCATGCATGCGCATGGAGGGCGCGGTGCGGTGTGGGGGGCGGACACAGCGCGAGCCATGACGCTGTGGAAGGTCATGTTCGCCTCTCGCCTGGACGGCGGGCTTGCGCCGAGCCCGCTGCGGCAGGCCGCAAGGGGTACTGCATCGGCTGACTCGCCGCGCGAGAGGCGGCATGGCCGGCCATGCCGCGGAATACGCGCCGCTGCGATCAGGCGCAGCGGCAGAGAGATGGGTGCCTGGGTGCGCGCCGGGTGTTACGGGTCCGGCGTATCGCCGGGTTGCTGGGTGAAGGCGCGCAAGAGCTGGGCGACATGCTCGAGCTCATCCAGGGCGCCTGTGGCCCAGGGCGGCGCGTCAAAAGGACTGTCGGGCGCCTGCGACACGCTGCCCTTCATATCGGCCAGAATGTCCAGCGCCAGTTCGGTGGCCTGCGGGTTGCTGCGCGTGGATAACGCCAGGGCCAGCGCCACGGTCTGCCGCAGCGCGTGCAGGCGGCCGTCAAGTTCGGTTTCCATGAGTGCCTGTAGTTCAGAGTAGATCCATCTATTCTACGGACTGTGCCCGCCCAGGAACTCACCCATGTTGTTGCGCACCGAAACCGATGCGGATATTGCCGCGATCCACGCCGTGACACAGGCCGCGTTTCGCGACCAGCCTTGCAGCCAGCATATCGAGGGCAGTGTGATCGATGCGCTGCGAGCCCAGGGTGCCTTGGCATTGTCGCTGGTGGCCGTACAGGCGGGTGAAGTCGTGGGGCAGGCGACCTATGCGCCGGTAAGTATCGCCGGCCCAGGTGGCGCCACGACGGGCTGGTATGGCCTGGGGCCCATCGCGGTAGCGCCCCGGCTGCAAGGGCAGGGCGTGGGTTCCATGCTGGTGGTCGAGGGACTCGCCCGGTTGCGCATGCGCGGCGCGGCGGGATGCGTCGTACTCGGCAGGCCGCAGTTCTATGGACGTTTCGGCTTCCGCGCCGGTCTGGGCCTGGTGCTGCCCGACGTGCCGGCCCCGTACTTCATGGCGCAGGCCTGGCGGGGGCGCGTTACCGGAACGGTGCGCTATCACGCTGCCTACGACACAGCTCCGGACCAGCCCGGCGCGTAGCCTCTGCACGGCAGCGCCAGCAAAAAATAGCTTGCTATTAAATAGCGTGCTATGTATTATTCATTCCATCATGACTCGCCGCCGAACCGCTACCGCCACGCCCTCGCTGCTGCTCGACCAGCAACTCTGTTTCGCGCTGCACTCTACCATGCTGGCCATGAACAAGGTCTACCGCAAGCTGCTGCGCCCGTTGGGCCTGACGTATCCGCAGTACCTGGTAATGCTGGTGCTGTGGGAACAAGATCAACTGACGCTTTCCGATATCGGTCGGCGGCTGTTTCTTGATTCCGCCACGCTCACGCCACTGCTCAAGCGCATGGAAACAGCCCGGCTGGTCACGCGGTTGCGCGCCCAGCAAGACGAACGCCAGATAGTGGTGGGCCTCACGGCCGCCGGCCGCGCGCTGCAGCAGAAGGCCGCGCAGGTACCCTTGTCGGTGCTGGGGGCCACGGCTTGCACGCCGGAAGCGCTGGAAGCGTTGAAGCTCGAGCTCGATCAGCTGCGCGACCGCCTGTCGGCCGCTGGATGAAATGGCGGTGCCCCTGAAGTCCTTTGGTATTCCGTCGAAGTGTTGAATGTTGCAGCCGTGCAGTATTGAAGTGTCGAAATTCAGAGTCTGAAGTCTGAAGTTTGAAGTTTGAAGTTTGAAGTTTGAAGTTTGAAGTTTGAAGTTGATGGTTGGAGGTGATGGCTGATGTTGAAGGTTTCGTTTCGGCCCGGAGCTCGAAACCGGAAACTCGAGCCGCGCTTGTTTTCAGTTTGTTCCGCAGTTGCGTTGAAGTGGACGCGGGAGTTCGCGTGGGCAGTGTGGGGTGAAGATCGACCCCGGTTTCCCGCGCGTCGTCGTCGCGTTTGTTCTTTGTTTTAAATATCGTGCGCTATTTAATTGCGCGCTACTTGTATCCTGACCCGGCGGGCCGTACTTTGTACGCATCGCCATTGCCCCCTGACCTCCTCTATAGAAAGGAATTGCCATGTCTCTCGAAAAAGTTGCTTATCGTGCCTACGCCAAAGCCACCGGCGGCCGTGACGGCCGCGCGGTATCGTCCGATCAGGTGCTCGACGTCAAACTCACCACGCCCCGTGAACTGGGCGGTGCGGGTGGCGAGGGTACCAACCCCGAGCAGCTGTTTGCCGCCGGTTACTCGGCCTGCTTTCTGGGCGCGATGAAGTTCGTCGCCCATCGCGACAAGTTCGCCATTCCGTCTGACGTCTCGGTAGACGGTTCGGTGGGCATCGGGCCCATTCCGAACGGTTTCGGGATCGAAGTCGAGCTGAAGATCTCGCTGCCCGGCATGGACCGCGAGCAGGCCGAAGAACTGATCAAGCGCGCGCATGTGGTCTGCCCGTATTCGAACGCCACGCGCAATAACATCGATGTCACTCTGACCCTGGTCTGAGGCCTGTCGATTTCGTCCTGGCTGGCTGTCCGCTGCGCGGGGGGCCAGCCGCACAGGCCCGACCGGGCCTTTGCGGCATCGCCGAAGCGAACCATTCCGGGCGCGGCCCGCGCGATGTCGCGCAAAGGCCACCCCAGGCTTGACGCGCCTGCCCGGAATGGTAGGATGCCTGCGTCATGACCTGTTCAATGTCTGCTCCTTTCGCCTTGCGCGCCATGGTCGCGTTGCTGCGTCCCACGCCTGTGGGTACGCACGACGTCGCTGTGCGCTCGGCCTACGCACGCGCCAAACCCGGCTAAGCGGTTCGCGAACCGTCTCCACGCCACACTTCCCTATTGATTTCCTGGGCCCGTACGCGATTCGCGTGCGGGCCTGCCCATACTGCCGCCGGCCCCGCGCCCGCCAGGGGCACTGCTTTACCTACTGCGTAGCGTCATGCAACTTACCAAGAATTTCGTCAAAGCCAAGAACCCATGCGCCAGCGGCTACAAATGGTTCCTGCGCGACCACAACGGCCACGGTGACTACCAGGCCGTGCTGGATGCCCTGGTCGCCGACGGGCGCGTCGATGACGCCTGCTGGCTGCTCGACCAATTCGGTCCCACCGACCACGTACTGGAGGTCGACTCCATCGACGCGTCCGCCATCGTCTTTGCCGGCACCATCGTGGCGCGCCGGGGCATTGCGGTAGACACCATCGTGCGGGCCGGTGGGCGCATCGTCAGTGGCGCCGGCGTGCGTGCTGGCGGTTCCGTCATCGCAGGCGGCGATATCGAGGCGCAGGGCAGCGTGATGTGCGACGGGGCGATCCGTGCCGGTGGCGATATCCAGGCAGGCTGGGGCATCAGCGCCGGAACTCGCCTGGATTGCACCGGCGGGGTGCGCGCGGGCTGGGACATACGCACCGGGCAAGACCTGATCGCGGCCGGTGCCGTTCTGGCTTCGCAGGGTCTGGACATCGGCGGCGCACTGCGTACCGAACAGGGCATCAAGTCCGGCGAACACCTGCGCGTTCAGGGTGAAATCGTGGCAGCCCGCGGCATTCAGGCGGCAGGCGATGTGGTGTGTGGCGATCACCTCGAGGCAGGCTGGGGCATCAAGGCCGATGGCGACGTGATTGCCGATGGCGCGATCCGAGTGGGCGAGGGCATCGAGGCGGGCGGGCGCATTGCGGCGGCGCCCGGCCATGGCATCTACGCCGGCTTGCGCGTGCGCATGGACGCCTGGGACGTGTCTGCGCGCGTCAGCGCCTGCGTTGCGCCGGAAGGGCTGGTGAGCGGCTACTGGGCGGGTACCGGCATCGCCACGCGCGTTGCCTTTGGGGCCGCGAATGACGCGCATGGCGCAGCCGCGCTGCAAGACCAGGTCGCGATGTCCCTGGAGCCAAGGGCGGCACTGTCGGGGGCATGAGCGGCATCTCTCGTCGCATGCGCTGGCGATGGCGTCTGCCGCTTCGCCCGACCGGTGGGGCATGCCCCGTGCCTCTTAAACAAATAGATACACTTTTGGCTTTGACTCGTCTACCTAGTAGTAGGTAAGATTCGTTCCATGGTCAGGAAGCAGCAAGCCGGGCCGCCGCACCGAAGGGTGCGTTTTTTAGACATCAGTTACCTACCTACTCATAGATAGCTCAACCCCACTTACCGATCAGGAACCCATCATGAAAAACATCGCGACCCTGCTGCTTATCTCCGCTTCCCTGGCTGGCACCGCTGCCTATGCCCAGGAACCCTCGGGCGAACTGGACTACCCGCCCACCGTCGTGCAGACCAGCTCGCTGAGCCGCGCCGACGTCGTGGCCGAACTGCAAGCCGCCCGTGCTGCTGGCCAAGTGACCTTCGGCGAAATCGAGCAACCCGCCGTGCAAGCCGCCTCGAACACGCTGACCCGTGCGCAAGTGCAGGCCGATGCCGCCGCCGCCCGCGCTCTGGCTGTCAATGCCCTGTACGTGAACACCGGCGCGTAATGCGCTGACCCGCACCCCAAGCCGCTTTTTATTTTAGCCCACTACCTACCTACGACTAGATAGCTTTAATCACCTTCTTCTTATTGGAACCTTCATCATGAAAACCCTTGCCTCGCTCCTGCTGATCTCCGCCTCCCTGGCCGGCACCGCCGCCTACGCCCAGGAACCCTCGGGCGAACTGGACTACCCGCCCACCATCGTGCAGACCAGCTCGCTGAGCCGCGCCGAAGTCGTGGCCGAACTGCAGGCCGCCCGTGCCGCCGGCCAGGTCACCTTCGGTGAACTCGAGCAGCCTGCCGCCCCGGTCGCCTCCAGCACGCTGACCCGTGCGCAGGTGCAAGCCGAAGCCGCCACGGCGCGCGTGAGCAGCCCGCTGGCCGGCAACGCCCTGTACGTGAACACCGGCGCGTAATGCGCTGAACCGAACCGAACCCACTTTTTATTTCCCTTACCGACCTATCTACACATAGATAGCTAACCACCCAATACCTGGAGCATTCTCATGAAAACCTTCGCTTCTCTTCTGCTGATTTCCGCTTCTCTGCTCGGCACGGCTGCCAATGCCTACGAACCCTCGGGCGAATTGGACTACCCGCCTGTGCACGATAGCTACGGCGACGTCACGCGCGCCCAGATCCAGGCCGAACTGCAAGCCGCCCGTGCCGCCGGCCAGGTCACCTTCGGTGAACTGGAGCAGCCTGCCGCCCCGGCCGCCTCCAGCACGCTGACCCGTGCGCAAGTGCAGGCCGAAGCTGCCGCTGCCCGTGCGAACCGTTCGCCCCTGGCTGGCGATTCCCTGTACGTCAACACCGGCGCGTAAGCACCGACCGAAACCCCGACTGGCCCCGCGAGTTCGCCCACCCCGGACTGCGCTGCCGTGGCCTCTTGAAAGGAGCATGACCATGAAGACCCTCGTATCCGCCGTGATGTTGTCCATGACCATGATGGGCGCGGCCTACGCCGGCCAGCCCTCGGGCGAGCTGGACTACCCGCCTGTCAACGACAGCTACGGCGCCGTGACCCGTGCGCAGATCCAGGCCGAACTGCAGGCTGCCCGCGCCGCCGGCCAGGTGACGTTCGGCGAAACCGAACCGGCCGCCGTCGTGGCGTCGGGTTCGTCGGCCAGCCGCGCCGAAGTGCGTGCCCAGGCGCAACAGGCGCAGGCTCGTGGCGAGAACGCATTTGGCGAACTCGACTATCAGGCCAGCGTGCCCCACGCCTGAGGACAGCGCATGAGTCGCTGCGCGGCGCCGCCCCTGCCTACCGGCACGGCGGCCCGCCCCTGAACCCTACGCGCCCCCGTTTTTCTGACTGTTTTCTTGATTACCTGGCAGCGTCCCGACCATGAATACCGAAACCACCCGCACACAGATCATGGAACATGCTCAGCGCCTGATCGAGGAGCGCGGCTATAACGGCTTCAGCTACCGCGACCTGGCCATGCTGATCGGCATCAAGACATCGAGCATCCACTATTATTTTCCACAGAAAGAAGACCTGCTGTTGGCAGTGGTGCAGCAATACCGCGCGCGCTGGCAGTCAGCCATAGAGGGCATCGATCCGGGGCTGCGCGCTGACGCCAAGCTGCGCGCCTACGTCGAGGTCCATCGGCGCACTTTCTGCGGCACTGATCGCATCTGCCTGGGGGCCTCGCTGGCGGCCGACCAGACCACGCTCGCCCCGGCCGTGCGGCAGGCGGTGCAGGACTTTTACCGCGCCAATGAAGACTGGCTGGCCGAGGTGCTGGCCCAGGGCGCACGCGAAGGCAGCCTGCGCGTGTTGGGCGACCTGCAGACGGCCGCGCGCGCCACGTATGCCGCCTTGCAAGGCAGCCTGGTAAGCGCGCGCCTGTTCAAGCACAGCGAACGCGTCGAAGACCTGATGAATGCCACCTTCGGCTTTTTTGAGATCATCGACAGACAATAATCGTCGCGGCGAGGCGGCGGGGCTGGCCAAGCCGCAGCATGCCGCCCCTCGCCGGAGCCGATCACAGCACCGCGCAGCAGGCTGCCGCGCGCATCTCGTCGGGGCGCGGTTCGACGCCTTATCCGGAGCGATAATGGCGGGCATGGTCCATAAATCCACGCCCCTGACGGTCGTGCCGGCCGCGCCGGCACACGATCCGAAGCCCGAGCCCCCGCAGCCCCCCGAGCCGGGCGACTGCTGCCAGAGCGGCTGCATTCCCTGTGTATACGACTATTACGCTGAAGCGATGGAGCGCTTTCGAGAGCAGTTGCGCGCGTGGAACGAACGCCACCCCGATCAGGGCTGAGGCAGCTGTTTCAGCTCGTATTGCGCCGCCAGTGGACCGCTGGGCCGCGAACCGTCCTGGTAAAGCTGGATGACTCTGCCTTCGGTCACGAAGTACGCCTGCCCGGCTCCCGCCTGCACAAGGCGTATGGTGCTGCCGTCGGCTTGCCATTCAAACTTGCCGCGCTCTACCGAGGGATGGGCCTGTCTTTCCAGGTAACGGGTTTGCAGCTCATATTCGCCTTGCGGCGTCAGCAACAGCCGCGTCCGGATGCCGGGGCAGTCGGCGCAGGGCAGGGTGCCTTCATAGGTGCCCGCCCAGTCCAGCGATTGACGCGCGTTGTGATCGCTGGCAAGAGTTGGACGGGATTTCACAGGCTGGGGCGCGGGCTGAGTGTCATGGGCGCAACCGGCCAGTATGGCACCCGCCAGCATGCCGGGCACCAGAAATATCAGCGCGGGGGTTCTCATGCGGGCTCCTTGCAGCGTGTGTGGATTGACACACCATAGCGCGACGAGCGTCGCGCAACTGTTACCTTGCGTACCCTGCGGGAATGGGCAGGCCGACGCACCGATGCGCCAGCCCCTGGTATGCCGAAACCGCTGCGAGCACAGTGTGCATCTGGACCGTGTGGGCCTGGCGAAACTCGGCCCCGTACACCGTCTCATCGGGGTATTCCGAGATCAGCGTCAGCGGCGCCAGTTCCGCTGTACTTTCGGCCACGATGCCGATGATGCCATGCCGTGTTTCCCCGGCCGGCTGCAAGGCATGCGCTTCGTAATGCGCGGCCTGCCGGGCGTTGAGTTCCACCAGGCCGGGCACCTCCGACAGTCGCGCACACACCGCGTCCAGCAATGCGTCGGCCACCTCCGCCCAACCCGGATGATGGCGCAGCAGCAGGAAGAAGCCCTTGGGCAGCGTCCATGACTCGAACTGGCGCGGCAAATAGCCGGACAAGGGTCGAGTCCATTCGTGCGCGGGGTAACCGTGCAGGTTGATATGCAGGCTCGCGCCGCTGCGCTGCAGGGCAACGCGCCGGGCCTGCTGTTCAAGCAGCGGCGATCCGGTCCGATACGCCACGTCGTCGCCCAGGGCGCTATAGCGCGCCGCGTGGTGCATATGGCGGGGGTGCTGGGCGCAGAGCTCACGATGCAACGCATAGCCGTCGGGGTTTTCCAGGGCGATCAGCGCGTAATGCGCCCCGCCGCCGGCCTGCAGCGCGCGCGCGCCGCGCAGCGCACCGACGACGCCCGACGTCTCATTGGCGTGCTGCCCACCCGAAATCAGGACAGACGGCCCCTTGCCGGCAACATAGGCGCCCAGCACCGGCCGGCCCTGGCGCGACGTGGCCGAAATGGGCTCGCCTCCCAGCGCGCCAACATGAGCCGCGATCTGGGCAAAATCCAGCGGCGCCTCGACGGTATCCAAGGGCGCTGCGACCACGACCGGCGCGGCAGCCGGCGGTGCAAATTCGCGCGTGGCGACGCGCACGCGCGCCGGCCCGGATGCGGGCCGCACATCCGGCACAATTTGCCCCGGCTGCAGGCGACGGTCGCCCGGCGGCAAGCCGGCGTGCCGCTGGAAAAACTCGATCAGGCTGAAGTAAAGATCTTCATGCAGCGCTTCGTACGTGCTGACCAGCCCCGCGGTGCCGCCGGCATCGAATTCCATGCCTGGCAAGTCGATGCGGATATCCAGGCGGTCGAAATGGGGCGATTCGCGTCCCCAGGGGTGCTCGCGCATGGCCTGGACGGCAAGCCGATAGGCCTGCTGGAACTCGGTGGTGCACGCGGCGTCCATTACCAGCGCGCCGCGAGCGTCGTGTACCCGCAGCCAGCCGGTGGGCGAGAGCAGAAGCGTGCCGTCGTCGCCCGCGGCGCATGCGTTCGGCGCATATACTCGTTCGCGCCGTACGGTTCCATCGCGATAGCGCAGTTCGACCCGGTAATTCAGGTCTGCCTTGCCCGCGACGAATTGCAGTCGGGTCGCCCCCAGCAGCTCGGCCAGCGGATGAGCCTCCAGTGTGTAGCGATTGGGCCGCGCGAGGGGATGCACGGGGTAACGCACCGTGACCTGCTCCAGCCCGTTCAGTTCGGCCTCTTCCAGAAAGAAGTGCAGCAGGGGCTTGTAGGCGCTGCGCAGCGTGGCGTGTACGCCGGAGCGCGCCAGTCGGGCTTCGGCTGCGCGTCGGGCAGGCCGGCTTTCGAATAGCCAGCCCTCGAGCCTGGCGCCGTGCCACGCCGGGCTGTCGTATTGCTGCGCCCAGGCGTCCAGGGTGCGTTCGATGCAGGTGTCGAGCAAGATCATGATTTTCCGGGCGTGGGATTTGTTGCCGTTTAAAACCAGCGGGGCATACCGAGCGAGGGCTTGCGACGTTACGATAACCCTACGCGGTGGCCGACCCAGGTGCGCACCGGAAATTTCGTTCAAGGAATGTGCAAATGAAGAAAATCGCGATCAGCGGCCTTTCTGTTCTGGCCTGCCTGCTGGGCGCTGCGGGAACCAGCTGGGCGCAGCAGCTCCAGCAGTACAGCTTCCCTTCCCAGGATGGGGGCAAGTCGCCGCCCTCTACGCTGCGCATCACTGAACAGCCGGGTACGCCGCCCGCGCCAGCCATTCGCGACACGCCCGAGAGCATCGCGCAATATCAGCGCTGCCGCGCCAAAGTCGACCGCGAAGCGATCGGCAACGCGGAGCTCCAGGCCGGCGTCGCCGCCTGCCTGCAAGAGCTCAACGCGCGACGCGCCCAGTAGCAGGGGCTGCGGGTGGTAAGCTGCCGGGCAACTGAACGTTGCCGGCAGCCCTCATGAAAGCGACTGACGATACCCACCTCATCGAAACGCGGCTCGACAGCCAGACCCTGTGCGACGGCGCCTTCCTGAAAGCGCGCTGCGATACGGTACGGCTGCCCGACGGGCGTCAGGCGTCGCGCGAGTACATCGTGCATCCCGGCGCCGTGGTGATCATTCCCCTGCTGGACGATGGGCGGGTGCTGCTGGAACGCCAGTACCGCTACCCGGTCGGCCGCGTCATGACCGAGTTTCCCGCCGGCAAGCTGGATCCCGGCGAAGACCCGCTGGCTTGCGCCCAGCGCGAGCTGCTGGAAGAAACCGGATATACCGCCGGCTCTTGGGCTTACGCGGGCGCCATGCACCTGGCCATTGCATATTCCACCGAGATCATCCATATCTTCTTCGCGCGCGAGCTCGTGGCGGGCGCTGCGCGCCTCGACCAGGACGAATTCCTCGAGGTCAGCAGCGCGACGCCGCAGGAACTGGCCGACGCCTGCCGCACCGGATCCGTCACCGACGCCAAAACGCTCACTTGCACGTTGTGGTTGCAGAACGTGTTGGCCGGCCATTGGCCGCTTGACTGGCAGCGCGCCGATGAACCCGCAAGACCTTGAAAAGCTGGTGACCCGCGAGATGCCCTACGGCAAGTACCAGGGTCGCCTGATCGCCGACTTGCCGGGGCCGTATCTGGCCTGGTTCGCGCGCAAGGGTTTTCCTGCCGGCGAGATCGGCCGCCTGCTGGCTTTGATGCATGAGCTCGACCACAACGGCCTTTCCGGCTTGTTGCAACCGCTGCGGGGGGCGCCAGCCCGTCAGCCATAGTCTCGCGATCCTGGCGCAAGCCCAGCGGGCGCCCCGGCAGGGCCATGCACCCTGCGCCTGGTCAGCGAGGATTACCGGCCGAGGGGCTCGCAGGCGGCGGCCCCGGCAGGGGTGCTGGCTTCGTCGCCCAGGAGGGCGCGGGCGCCGCACAGCGAGCCGAACATGGCGGCCGGATCATGGCCTACCCCCATGACCAGTTGATGTTCGTGCCGCAACGTCACGGGGTGCGCGCCGCGGGCCGCCAGCACGTGGTCATAACGCAGATAGCCCTGGCCGCGCGAGAGCCGCGTCGAACCCTGGGCCTCGGCGCCGCACCGTTGGTCCAGGCCGCGATCTTCCGGATTCGTGTCGGCGCTGCCCAGCAGATACACCACATCGCGCTGCGCGTAACGCACGTAAAGGCTGGCCGGGTCGGCATCGGATGCGTACGACGGCAGCTGCTGCGTTCCGTATGGGTATCGGTTGTACGTCGGGCAAATGCCGCGTTCGTATGGTTCGTAGCCCGTACCGCGCCGCCGCGGGCGCTCGTCGGTCAGGTACAGATACGAGGGCGCGTTGGCCACGACATAGCGCAAGGCCAGCCCGTGCCGCCGCAGCGTGCCATCGACGCCATTCAGCACGGCGTAGCGCTGCAGCATTTGCGCGCCGTGGGAATGGCCTGCCAGCACCACGTCGGCCAGGGATGGCAGGCGCTTGCGATCGGCCAGCAGATGCAGCAGGTCGTCCAGCACCTGGAACGCGCTGACCGGAGCCGGCCGCTTACTGGCACGCACGCTCTGCGCGCCGTCTTCCCAGCTGTTCTTGCGCCAGGCAGGACGGCCGGCGTAGGCGGTATCGAGAGGCGAGGGGAACTCGAGCGCCAGGATCAGCGTGTCGGTGCGGCGGGCGGGGTCGCGCCGCACCAGGGTGTCGATGGCCTGGTAATGGCGCGTCGCGTCGCGGCGGTCGCCATGCAGCACGACCACCACGCGCCGGATATCGGTCAGGGAGCCGGCCAGTTTGCGATTCGCGTAAACCGGCATGCAGTAAGACGCGGCGCCGGGACCCAATGACAGGTCCTGGGCAGGCGGGGCCGGACGCGGCGCCGCGGGCAGCGGTTCATCGTAGTTGTAGGGCGGGGGCAGAGGCACTTGCGCGCCGGCGGCGCTTGCCACGCCCAGCCACAACATGCCCAGGGCAGCATGGCGGGACAGGCGCGGGCGGGCCGGGCGCGCGGGCATCGTCTGCCGGGCGTCGCTCAGCAGTTGTCCTGGCCCAGCATCTGTCTCATCGCAGGCACATCGAGCAATCGAACTTCACGCTGATTGATGCGGATCAAACTTTCGCGTGCGAAACGTGAAAACAGACGGCTGGCGGTTTCGAGGGTCAGGCCCAGGTAGTTGCCGATTTCCTCGCGGCTCATGCGCAGCACGAATTCGGTCGAGGAATAGCCCAGCGCGGCATAGCGCTGCGACAGGTTGAGCAGGAACGCCGCCAGGCGTTGTTCGGAACGCATGCCGCCCAGCGATGCCAGCATCTGGTACGACCGGCCCAGTTCGCGGCTCATCAGGCGGCGCATCTGGTGTTGCAGCGAAGGCAGGTGGCTGGCCACCTGGTCGATCTGCGACAGGCGTATGACGCAGACCTCGGAGTCTTCCATGGCCAGCGCGGTGGAAACATGGCGGCCCTCGAGCATGCCGTCGAGTCCGACCACTTCGCCGGGAAGGTGAAAGCCGGTGATCTGCACGTGCCCCGCGGCGTCTTCGATCTGGGTCTTCAGGCTGCCGTAGCGTACGCTGTACAGCGCGTCGAGCGGGTCCTGCAGCGTATACAGCGCCTTGCCTTTTTCGACCCGGACGCGTTCTTGCACCAACTCATCCAGCTGTTCGACGTCGGCGGCGGCCATGCCCACCGGGATGCAAACATGCCCAAGCATGCAGGTCGAGCAGTTGGTGGAATCGGGAGGCACTGGGACACGTTTTTGCATGATTTACCTTGCTGTCGCGCAAGCTCCATACGCGAGCCAGTGCATGACGACAATTGATGATGATCCCCTATTGTATTCCCAGCCGGTTGCAGGGCGGTTTTACGTTTTTCCCGAAAGCCGCCATTTTGTGGTAGTGATCGCTATTCCAGCCTGAGAACCTGCCCGCGCGGCCGGGCTGACGCCTGCGCCGGGGCGGTTGCATTTGTTGCATATCCACCACGAATTGCCCGGATGCCGGCACGGTCTTGAAAAAGGGCCGGCCGGCCGCACATGCAGATCATCGAGCCAACCGCGGATCTTTGCCGGTCAGGCTCCCCATTTCAGCCTGAGACCACCATGCGATTCGACAAACTCACCACCAAGTTCCAGCAAGCGCTGGCCGACGCCCAGAGCCTGGCCAGCCGCAATGACCACCCCTATATCGAGCCCGTACACGTGCTGTCGGCGCTGTTGTCCGACCCGGACAGCGGCGCGGGCAGTCTGCTGGCGCGGGCCGGCGTGGCAGTGAACCGCGTCAGCGGCGCGCTGGAGTCGGCAATGAACTCGCTGCCCCAGGTGCAGGGCAACGATACCGTCCAGGTCAGCCGCGACCTGCAGGCCGTGCTTACGCGCACCGACAAAGAAGCCGCGCGACGTGGCGATACCTATATCGCCAGCGAACTGTTTTTGCTGGCGCTGGCCGATGACAAGGGCCCCGCCGGCACGGCGCTGCGCGACGCGGGGCTGCAGAAAAAAGCGCTGGAAGCGGCGATCGACGCCGTGCGCGGCGGCGAGAATGTGTCCGCCGCCGAAGGCGAGTCGAACCGCCAGGCGCTGGCCAAGTACACGCTCGACCTGACCGAGCGGGCAAGGCAGGGCAAGCTCGATCCGGTCATCGGCCGCGACGATGAGATCCGCCGCACGATTCAGATCCTGCAGCGCCGCACGAAGAATAATCCGGTGCTCATCGGCGAACCGGGCGTGGGCAAGACGGCGATTGTGGAAGGGCTGGCCCAGCGCATCGTCAATGATGAAGTGCCCGAGACCTTGCGCGGCAAGCGCGTGCTGTCGCTCGACCTGGCGGCACTGCTTGCGGGCGCCAAGTTCCGCGGCGAATTCGAAGAACGCCTGAAGGCCGTGCTGAAAGAGCTGGCCCAGGACGACGGCCAGAACATCGTCTTCATCGATGAGTTGCACACCATGGTGGGCGCCGGCAAGGCCGAGGGCGCCATGGACGCCGGCAACATGCTCAAGCCCGCGCTGGCGCGCGGCGAGCTGCATTGCATCGGCGCCACCACGCTGGACGAATACCGCAAGTACATCGAGAAAGACGCCGCGCTTGAGCGCCGCTTCCAGAAGGTGCTGATCAACGAACCCGATGTCGAATCCACCATCGCGATTCTGCGCGGCCTGCAAGAGCGTTATGAAATCCACCACGGCGTCGAGATCACCGATCCGGCCATCGTGGCCGCGGCCGAACTTTCGCATCGGTACATCACCGACCGCTTCCTGCCCGACAAGGCGATCGACCTCATCGACGAGGCCGGCGCCCGCATCCGCATGGAAATCGATTCGAAGCCTGAAGTGATGGACCGGCTCGATCGCCGCATCATCCAGCTGAAGATCGAGCGCGAGGCGGTCCGCAAAGAAACCGACGACGCGTCCCGGCGACGCTTGGCGGTCATCGAGGAAGAGCTCGAGAAGCTGCAACGCGAATATAACGACTACGAAGAGATCTGGAAGGCCGAGAAGGCCGCGGTGCAAGGCACCCAGGCCATCAAGGAAGAAATCGACCGTGTGCGTGCCGAAATGGCCGAGTTGCAGCGCAAGGGGCAGTTCGACAAGCTGGCCGAACTGCAATACGGCAGACTGCCCGGGCTCGAAGCGCGGCTGCAGGCGGCCGACCGCGCCGAACAACAGGGCGAGAAGGCCGATGGCAAGCCGCGCCTCTTGCGTACTCAGGTGGGCGCCGAAGAAATCGCCGAGGTCGTGTCGCGCGCCACGGGCATTCCGGTGTCCAAGATGATGCAGGGCGAACGCGAAAAGCTGTTGCAGATGGAAGATCACCTGCACAAGCGCGTGGTGGGCCAGGACGAGGCCGTGCGACTGGTGGCCGACGCCATCCGGCGCTCGCGCGCCGGCCTGTCAGACCCGTCGCGGCCCTACGGTTCGTTCCTGTTCCTGGGCCCCACCGGGGTCGGCAAGACCGAACTCACGCGGGCCCTGGCCGACTTCCTGTTCGACTCCGACGAGCACATGATACGCATCGACATGAGCGAGTTCATGGAGAAGCATTCGGTGGCACGCCTGATCGGTGCGCCTCCGGGCTATGTGGGCTACGAAGAGGGCGGGTATCTGACCGAGGCCGTCCGGCGCAAGCCGTACAGCGTGGTGCTGCTCGACGAAGTCGAAAAAGCCCATCCAGATGTCTTCAACGTGCTGCTGCAGGTGCTCGACGACGGCCGGCTCACCGACGGGCAGGGTCGCACGGTCGACTTCCGCAACACCGTCATCGTGATGACGTCGAACCTCGGCTCGCAGCACATACAAAGCATGACGGGCCAGCCCTACGAGGTGATCAAGGAAGTGGTGTGGGATGAGCTCAAGCAGGCCTTCCGCCCCGAGTTCCTGAACCGCATCGACGAAGTGGTGGTGTTCCACGGACTCGAAGCCCAGCACATCGAGTCGATCGCTCGCATCCAGCTCAAGCGGCTGGCCGACCGCCTCGAGCGCCAGGAAATGCGGCTTGAAGTGACAGACGCGGCGCTGGCCGAACTGGCTCGCGCGGGCTTCGATCCTGTGTTCGGCGCGCGGCCCTTGAAGCGCGCCATCCAGCAGCAGATCGAGAACCCCGTGGCCAAACTCATCCTTGAGGGCGGGTTCGGGCCGCGCGACGTGGTTCCGGTCGATTGGCGCGAAGGCAAGTTCGTCTTCACGCGCACCCTGCAGTAGCGGCGGATTGTGCGCGCGGTGCCGGCAGCGGCCGGCATCCGCGCGGCAGTTCCATCGTATCCACATAATCGCGTAGCGCCTGCACCAGTTCCTGGGCGGCCGGGGCCAGGGCGTGATCGCGGTGGCGAATCAGGCACAGCGTGCGCACCAGCGTCGGCCGGGTCAACAATGAGAAACGCAGGCCGGGCTCCTGTACGCGCTGGGCGGCGAGCGCGGGCAGCAAGGCAACGCCCATCCCGGCTATCACCAGGGCGGCCTGAGAGGTCGTGCTCGACGCCTCGTAGAACGGGGCGGCGGCGGCGATGGGCAGGTCTGCGCGGCCACGCAGAAGGGCCATGATGCCCGTGTCGTCGACCACTCCCACCAGTTTGTGTCCGCCCAGCGCGGCCCAACGAACGTAACCCGCGCGGTCTGGGTGCACGGCGTCATCGTCGGCGCGGTAAAGCACGCCGAAGCGGTCTTCAAGCAGCGCTTCGAATACCAGGCTGGGCGCATCGGCCCAGTGGCTGGTCAGTCCGAAATCGACTTCCTGAGCCGCCACCAGGCGCTGGATGCGGCCGGAATTATCGTCGCGCAGGTACAGGCGTATGCCGGGACGGCGCTGCACGAAGCCCGCCGCGGCGGGCGCGATGATCTCGGTAATGGCCGACGGCGCTGCCGCCACGGCCACGCGTCCGCGTTCCACTGTGCCATATCGCACCACATCTTCGATGGCGCCGTCGAAGTCGGCGAGCAGGCGCATCACCCTAGGCAGGAATTCCTGGCCGATGGCGGTGAGCGCTACGCGGCGGCTGGTGCGGGTGAACAACTGAGTGCCCAGCGCCTCTTCGAGCTGGCGTACCAGCCCGGTGATGGACGACTGCGTCTGGTACATACGCCGGGCGGCATGCGTGAAGCTGGCCTCTTGGGCTACGGCGACGAAGGCATTGAGGTGCTTGAGCGTCACGTGCTTGGGCAGGCGATTGATCATGATCTGGAATAGATGAATAAACTAAAACGATTTTTGCAGATTGATGAGCGGAGCGATACTCGCCATTTCCCTGGATCAATCCTGCGTGCCTTCTGTCGGGCGCGCATCAGGCGGCGGATGGCATGCGCAACGACGAAGTTCTGGACCTCAAGATCACGGGCGGCTGGCTGATTGACGGCTTGAGTCCGACCCGACGCCGCGCCGATGTGGGCATCGCGGGAGAACGCATTGTTGCGGTAGGCGACCTGACGGAGCGCGCCGCGCATCGCGAACTGGACGCCGGCGGGCGTATCGTGGCACCGGGCTTCATCGACGTGCATGGTCATGACGATCTGATGTTTGTCGAGCGGCCTGATCTGCCCTGGAAGGTGACGCAGGGCATCACCACCGTGGTGGTCGGCAATTGCGGCGTGAGCGGTGCCCCAGCGCCCCTGCCTGGCAACACGGCGGCCGCCCTTGCGCTGCTGGGCGAGACGCCGCTTTTCGCCGATATGGACAGCTATTTTTTCACGCTGCGTGATCAACGGCCCATGATCAACGTTGCCGCCCTGGTGGGGCACGCCAATCTGCGGCTGGCCGCCATGGCGGATCCGTCCGGCACGCCCACCGAAAGCGAACAGGCCGCCATGGAGTCCATGCTGGAAGCCGCGCTGAGGGCCGGTGCCGTCGGCTTCAGCACGGGCCTGGCCTATGATCCCGGCGCCGCCTCTCAGCCGGCCGAACTCGCCGGCCTGGCCCGCGTCGCGGCCCGCATGAATGCACTGCACACCAGCCATATCCGGAATGAAGGCGACGCTGTGGAAGAGGCCGTGGACGAGGTGCTGCAGGTCGCCCGAGCCACCGGGTGCGCCACCGTGCTGTCGCACCACAAATGCATGCTGCCGCGCAACTGGGGGCGCAGCCAGGCCACGCTGGCCAACATCGATCGCGCGCGTGGCCAAGGCGTGCAGGTCGCCCTGGACATCTATCCCTATCCGGGCAGCTCGACGATCCTGATTCCCGAACGTGCCGAGAGCATCGATGACATACGCATCACGTGGTCGACGCCGCATCCGGAATGCAGTGGCGAATATCTGCGAGATATCGCTGCCCGCTGGAACTGCAGCCCCACCGAGGCCGCGCACCGCCTGTCGCCGGCCGGCGCCATTTATTTCGCCATGGACGAAGCCGAAGTGCATCGCATCTTCCGGCACGAATGCTGCATGGTCGGGTCGGATGGCCTGCCCAACGACGCCCATCCGCATCCGCGCCTGTGGGGTACGTTTCCGCGCATTCTCGGCCGATACGTGCGTGAGGCGCAGATCCTGACGCTCGAGCAGGCGGTGGCCAAGATGACTGCATTGCCCGCCCGGGTGTTCGGCCTGGAAGACCGCGGCGCCCTGCGCGTCGGCGCCTGGGCCGACGTGGTGGTGTTCGACCCGGAGACGGTGATCGACAAAGCCACCTGGGATGCGCCTCGCGCAGCCTCGGAAGGCATTGAGGCGGTGCTGGTCAACGGCACACAGATTTATCCCAACCCGCGCACGACGCGCCGGCCGGGCCGCATTCTGCGGCGCGGGACACAGGCGCCGCAAGCGCACGACACTGCACCCAAGGAGAAATCATGAATATGCGCAAGACGCTGCTCTTGCTGGCCATGCTGGTGGCCCTGCCCGCGGCGGCGGCCGAGTTTCCCACGCGGCCCATTACCCTCATCATCCCGTTCTCGGCGGGCGGACCCACCGATATCGTGGGCCGGGTGGCCGCCGCCAAGGCGGGCGAGATCCTCGGGCAGCAGATCGTCGTCGAGAATCGCACGGGCGCTTCGGGCACCATAGGCCTGACGGCCACGGCACGCGCAAAGCCCGATGGATACACACTGGGCCTGGCCACGGTCAGCACCCATGGCACGGCGCCGCATCTGTTCCCCAAGCTCGCCTACGATCCGGTGAAGGATTTCACGCCGATCAGCAACCTCGTGACGAGCCCCAATATTCTGAGCGTGCACCCCTCGTATCCGGCTCGCACGCTGGCGGAATTCGTCGAGCATGTGCGCGCTCGTCCCGGCCAGGAAGGCTACGCGAATGCCGGTGCGGGCGGCGTGAATGACCTGGGCATGATCTGGTTCCTGCAACTGATCGGCGCCGAGATGAACAGCATTTCGTATCGCGGTTCGGCGCCGGCCCTGACCGATACCGTCGGCGGCATCGTGCCCGTGATCTTCGACAACTTCCCGTCGTCGCAGTCGTACGTGAAAAGCGGTCATCTGCGTGGGCTGGCCATCACCGGCGCCCAGCGCAATCCGCAACTGCCCGATGTGCCGACGTTTGCCGAACAGGGTTACGCCGATTACGACGTGACAGCCTGGTATGGCGTGGTGGCTCCCGCGGGGCTGCCGGATGAACTGCGCGACAAGCTCTCTGATGCTTTCGCGCGTGCCGTGCGCGACCCGGCGACCGCCGCCAAGCTGGCGGAAACCGGTGCCTTCCCGCTCGGCAACAGTCCGGAAGAGTTCGCCGCGCAGATCCAGCAAGAAAAAGATCGCTGGGGCGGTGTCATTTCCAAGGCACAGATCACGCTGCAGTAGCGTGCCGGCCCGGCGGCAGGCGGGTCCGCCGACCCGCTTCCCGCCCCGGTCAATACACGTCGCGACGATACCGGTCGGCCTGCCGCAACGCGAGCAGGCCATCGGCGCCCAGGATCCCGGCCAGCGCCTCGTCCACGCCCTGGGCCATGCCTTGGAGACTGCCGCAGACGTAGACGTCTGCGCCCGCTTCGATCCATGCCCGCACCTCGCCGGCGGCATCCCGCAAGACATGTTGTACATAGCGCCGCTCGCGCGTGTCGCGCGAGAACACCGCATCCAGGCGCTGCAGCGCGCCCGTGTGCAACCAGCCTTCGATTTCTTCACGGTGAAACCAGTCGTGGCGGGACTGCCGCTCGCCAAAGACCAGCCAGTTGCGCGTGTGGCCCGCGGCAATTCGGGCCTTGATCAGCGCCCGCAGGCCGGCCAGCCCAGTGCCGTTGCCCACCAGCAGCAGGGGCCGGCCATCGGCGGGAGGGTGGAAATTGGCATTGGCTCGCAGCCGCATGTCGATCGTGTCGCCCACCTGGGCCAGGTGGGTCAGCCACCCACTGCCCAGCCCCAGGCTGCCATCGGGATGTCGCATCTGGCGCACCAGCAGATGCACCGCACCGTCCGCCGGCAGCGACGCCACCGAGTATTCACGGTGCGGCAGCAAGGCGCCGCCGCGCTCGTCGCGCGGGCCGATCTCGGCGACGTCGCCTGCCTGCCATATCACGTCCGGACCGGGTGGCTGCAACTCGATATGAAAGCAGGGGCCGCCCTGGCTGCCGGGATTGAGCAAGGTGCGCCGCGCCAGCCTCCATGGCTGGTAGGCGGGGGGTTCCCAGTCGGGCAGGTCGGTGCGGCCGGCCAGCAGACCCAGATGATGCTGCCAGTGACGCAAGGCCGCCGGATCGGACTTGTCGGCTTCCACGCGGTCGAACAGGGGCGTGGCGCCGTGCGCCCGCAGCCATTCATCGACCTGCCGGCCGAAACCGCAGAAATGGCGGTAGCTGCTGTCGCCCAGCGCAAGCACCGCGTAGGCAAGATGCCCGTACGCCCGCGCGCCGGCGTGGCCGGCGGCCATGAGCCCGTCCACGAAGGGTGCCGCGTTGTCGGGCGCGTCACCTTCGCCGTAAGTACTGGCGACCACCAGAAGGCGGTCGTATCCGCGCAGTGCGACCTCGTCGAGCTGGCCCAGCGCGGCCACTCTTACGGGCAGGCCGCCCCGTCGCAGCGATTCGGCAGTATGCCGGGCCAGCGCTTCAGCCTGCCCGGTCTGGCTGGCATGCGCCACCAGCACTGCTGCGGGCTCGCCGGGCGCGTGCAGGTCGCGCCCCGCCTGTTCCTGAAGGGCAGCGCGGCGGCGCGCCCGGCCACGGGCCCACAGGCAAAGCAATAGCCACAGGCCGGTGGCGCAGCAGGCGGCAAGCAGGCGCAGTGTCATGGCGTCACGCTCAGGCGCCAATCAGGGCGGCAAAGGCGTCGCTGGCTGCCACGCGCAACTGGCTACCCTCGCGCACGATGAGCAGCGCCGCCAGGCCGTGGCGCCGGGCGTAGGCCAGGCCTGCCTGCTCGCCAAGCACCGTCAGGGCCGTCGCAAGGGCGTCAGCGTGCATGCATTGGTCGTGGACGACGGTCACCGACGCAACGCCGTTGTCGATGGGCCGTGCGGTGCGCGGATCGATCGTGTGCGCATACCGGCCCGAGGCAGATTGCCGGTACCGCCGGTAATCGCCGGAGGTCGCGATGCTGCGGTTGTGCAGCGCCAGCGCCAGCACGTGGTTTTCGCTTCCGTCTGGTACTTCGATCGCCACGCGCCAGGGCCGCCCGTCCGGCCTGCATCCGCGCGCGCGCAACTCGCCACCCACTTCAATCAGATAATTCGCCACGCCAAGCCGATCGAGCGCGCACGCGGCATGGTCAACGCCAAAGCCCTTGGCGATGGCGGACAGGTCCAGGTATGCGCCGCCGGGTTGCCAGGCGCGAGCGCCAGTTTCATCCACGGTAACGCGGTGCCAGCCGCAACGGTCCCGGGCGAGCTGTAGAGTGGCCTGCGACGGCGGCTCGCTCGCATGCGGCGGCGGGCCGAAGCCCCACGCATTCACCAGCGGGCCTATCGTGGGGTCGTAGGCGCCATGCGTGTCGGCCGCCAGTGCCAGCGCATGGCGCAGCACGTGCAGGCATTCGGCCGGCAAGTCCTGCCAGCCCGTTGCGGCGCGGTTGTAGCGCGACAGGCTGGATCCGGCGTCCCAGGTGCTCATCTGCTGCACGACCTGGTCCAGCGCATGCTGGATCGCGGCCTGGGCCAGGGATGCGCCCAACTGCGGCGGCAGCGCCATGCGGGCGGACCAGGTCGTGCCCATGGTCGCGCCTGCGAGGGCGGCTGGCGCGGCCATGCCCAAGGCGGGCATGGCGCCGTAAGCGGCGGGCGCAAGTGCGGGCCTGCGCGGCAGAGAAGCCGGCCCCGGGCCGGCGGGCACATACGACGCCATTACGTTCAGGGTTGCAGCACTTCCAGCGTGGCGACGTACGAAAGGCGGCGCTTGGTGGCCTGGGGTACGTCGGTTTGCTGGTCTTCCGTGCGTGCTTCCACCCAGTACAGGCCGGGCTGGGGCCACGTCACCTGGAATTTGCCGTCTTCGCCCGTCTTGACTTCGATTTCATCGACCTTGTCCCGATAGCGGCTGCCGCTCGGCACGATGGTGACTTCGAGTCCGCCGGCGGGCTTGCCGTCGATCAGCATCTGGAAGGTGGCGGCTTCCCCGCTGTACAGGTCATTGGGATGGGTGACCGCTGCCATCTCAAGCCCCTTTCCCGCCGGGGGCAGCGTGCTCGGCTTGCCTGCGGTAGCGAAGGTTTCGACGCGGCCCAGATTCTGTGCCACTTCGAGGTCCTGGGCCCGGGGCGGGATCGCTGCGGCCAGGCCGTCGGGCTTGCCCATATAGCGCTTGGATTCGCCGTCCTGCTTCCAGCGTGCGAACACGCCGTCGTTCACCACGGCGATGCGATACGTCCCGGGCTGATTCAACTGCAGATCAAAAGTGCTGCGCAGCTTGCCCCGGCTGACGTTCTGGGCTTCGGCCTGCTTGCCATCGGGCGCCACGATGACCAGGTTGTCCAGGCGCAGGGGCGCGTGGTTGAAATAGAACTTGTCGTTGCTGACCGCGGCGTCCACGGTGATCCAGCTCTCGGTGCCGGACAGCACGGTGGAAGACGGCAGGATCCACACATCGTGAGCCAGGGCGGCGGTGGGCAGGGCAAGCGCCAGGATGGCGGCGAGTCGAATACGGATGTTCATGCCAACTCCAGAAGCAGGGTGTTCAGGGTTTGAGGTTTACGGCAATGGCGCCGAGCTCGTGTTCGCCTTTGGCGGACAGCTGTTGCGCCTGCGTGGGAGGCCAGTCGAATGGCACACGTATAAGTTCCCGCCCGCCCACTTCGCGCGCGGCTTCCACCACGACCGCATAGCGGCCCGGCTTCAGGTCGGCGAGCGGTCGGGCCGTGCCGGGGAACGACAGTTCGTGCCGGCCCGCGGGCCGCGTGGCGCCGCTGACCCCGTCCACCGGAAACTGCTGGTTGCGGCCGCTGCGGCGCCACCATTGGCGCATGTCTTTCAGCCATTCGGTGCCTTCGTTGTTCTTCATGGCCACGTCGTACCAGACGGCCAGGTCAGCAGCCACGCTCTGGTCCGCGTTCTCGAGCCAGATGGCGACGTAAGGCCGGTGGTACTCGGCCACGTTCAGTCGCGGTATTTCGACATTCAGGCCCAGATCGGCGCCCTGCGCCGTCCGGGCGATCAGGCCGGCCAGCAGGGCAGACAGCAACAGCTTGCGCATGAAATCTCCAGCTTTTGCGATTTTCAGTGGATGAACAGCAGGGCCAGGAGCAACGGAATCAGCACCCCCAGCCCCACCATCGGCCAGGTGGCGGCCCGCTGGCCGGCGTGTAAGTGAAGCAACACCAGGCCGGTCAGCGAAAAAACCAGACAGGCCACGGCAAAAATGTCGAGGAACCAGCTCCAGGCGGGGCCGGTATGGCGCCCTTTGTGAAGGTCGTTCAGATAGGAAACCCAGCCCCGGTCAGTGCGTTCGTATTCGACCGCGCCGTCGGTCAGGTCGACGGACAGCCAGGCGTCGCCGCCCGCGCGCGGCATTGACACATAGAGTTCGTCGGCCGACCATTCAGGCGCCCGGGTTCCGACGCGCGCGTCCAGTTCGTCCGCCAGCCAGCGCGCCACAGGTGCAGGTACAGACGCGGCCGAGTCGCCGTTGCCGGCGGATTGGAGTTCAGCCAGCAGGTCGGGCGGCAGTTGAGCCTGACGGGTGATCACCATCGGCGTCGCGTCGATCAGCGATGCGTTGTTCAGCGTCAGGCCGGTTACGGAAAACAACAGCATGCCCAGCAGGCATAATGCCGAACTGATCCAATGCCATTGATGCAAAGTCTTCAGCCAATAGGCTCGTCGACGCGAAGAGGTGGTACCGTCCATTGATCTGTCACCGGTCAAGGCTGCGGATTCTATCACCGAAATGAGAATGAGTCTCAAAATAATGATGCCGTCCCTGGTACCGCTGCATATTGTTGCCGTGTCCCTTGGCGCGGCCCTGGGCGCCTGTGCGCGCTGGCTGCTCGGCGTGTGGCTGAATGGCCACTCGTGGCCCTGGGGTACGCTGGCGGTGAACCTGGTCGGCGGGTATCTGGTCGGGGTGGCGCTGGCGGTATTGGCCGGGCATCCTGAATGGCCGCAATGGATACGCCTGGCGGCAGTGACCGGGTTCCTGGGCGGCCTCACCACGTTCTCGACCTTCTCGGCGGAAACCGTGGGAATGCTGGAGCGCGGCGCCGTAGGCAGCGCGTTGGGCTATGCGGCGGCCAGCCTGTTGGGATCATTGGCGCTGACGGCGGTGGGCATCGCCAGCGTGCATGCCCTGCGCTGAAGGCTTGGCATCAGCCGCAATGCGCTGCGACAGGGCGCGGCCCCGCCTGGCCCTCGCTCGGGCGCAGGGCCTTCAGCGTCGCCGCTTTTCCAGCAGCACCCGCGCGGCCTGCAGCCCGCTGCGCACCGCGCCTTCCAGCACGCCCGGATAGCCCGTGTCGGTCCAGTCGCCGGCCAAGGCCAGCGTGGGCCAGGGGGTGGTGTTCAAGGGTCGTGCCAGGCCCGGTACGGCTGCGAACGTTGCCCGCTTTTCAACGAACAGTTCCGCGGCGTCGATCGGCGGCATCGGCGGCAGCCGGGCAGGATGCCGCGCCGCCTGTTCCCTGATCTGCGCAGTCAATGCCGCAATGGCCGTCGGCCGGTCTGCTTCGGCGAGGCCGCGTGCGGCGCTGGTGACCACCGCGAGTTCACTGCAAGGCCCGCGCCCGGTCAGGCGGGATCGGTCAAAGAGCCACTGGCCCACATGACCGCGCTGGCGGTCTTCGCGCAGCAGCATCATCGGCTCGGGTAAGGGCCAGGGTCCGGCCAGCCTCAGGTTCAAGGTGGCAATGGGCATATAGTCGAACGCCTGCAATGCTTTCAGCAGCCCGGCCGAACCCGCGTCGCGCAACGCGTCGCCCAGCAGACGCGCCACAACGGTGGGCGGCACGGCCAGCACTGCGGCGTCGAACCGCTCGCGATTGACATCCACGCCATCTGCCAGCGGCACCAGGTGGCGCACCGTATCGCCATAGCGCATATTGGCCCGCAGCGCGACAGCGTCGGGCCACAGCGCCGACAGGTCGACGCACGGCAGCAGTAGGTCACTGTCGCGCCGGCTGCCATCCAGGCTGTCGCGCAGGATGCGGGCGTAAAGCGCGGCGCTGGCTTGCGCCGGGGGGGTGTTCAGCGCGGCCAGGCACAGCGGTTCCCACATCAGGCCCACCAGCCGCGCCGGCTGGTGAAAGTGAGCCAGCAGCTGCGCCACCGTCCAGTCGCGCGGCGGATGCCACGCCATGCCACGCAGGCCGTGCACCATGCGCACGGCATCCCGACGCTCGCGCCACGTGAGGCCGCGTGCGGTCAGCAGGGCCGCGAGCGCATGCCAGGGGGCGGGCAGGGCGGGCGCTGAAAGGCTGAAGGTGCCGTCAAGGCTGGCCAGCCGCAGTGAACGCCGCATCAGCAATGCGTCGGGGTTGCGGCCCACGCGGCGCATCAGCGCCAGGGTCTGGTCGTAGGCGCCCAGCAGAATATGTTGGCCATTGTCGAGCTGTGCGCCGAAAGCCGGGTGCGCCACGCGCCGAGCACGTCCACCCGGTGTGCGTCCGGCTTCGAACACGGTGACCTGGGCGTCGGCGTCGCGCAGGGCTGCGCAGGCGGCCAGCCCGGCCCAGCCGGCCCCGATAATCGCGACTTTCATCGCGACAGGCGGCGCACGAGGCCGCGGCCGCCGCCTACCCACGTCTTCCACGCCAGCCACAGCTTGCGCAGGGGAGTCAGGGAGATCCGCTGGTGCAGCACCTGCCAGTTGTCGCGCTCGATCTCGTCGAGCAGGGCATAGTAGATGGCCGCCATCATCAAGCCCGGCCGCTGCGCCCGGCGATCGACCTCGGGCAGTGCTGTCATGGCTTCGCGGTACAGTTGGCGAGCGCGTTGCGCCTGGAACTGCATCAGAGCGGTGAAACGGTCGGAATAAGTGCCGTCGAGGATTTCGGAGGCCTTGACCTCGAATTGCTGCAACTCATTCACGGGCAGATAGATGCGGCCGCGCCGTGCATCGTCGCCCACGTCGCGGATGATGTTGGTGAGCTGGAACGCCAGGCCCAGCTTGGTGGCGTATTCCAGGGTACGCGGATCGGTGTACCCGAACACGCCCGCGGACAATTCGCCCACCACACCGGCGGCATGCCAGCAGTACTTGCGCAGGCCCGGCCAATCCAGGTAGCGCGTCTGGTCCAGGTCCATTTCCATGCCGTCGATCACTGCCAGCATGCGCTCGCGTTCGATCGCACACGACGTCAGGTGCGGCTGTAGCGCGCGCATCACGGGGTGCTCGGCCTGGCCCGCGAACAATTGGTCGACCTGGGTGCGCCACCAGGCAAGCTTGATGCGTGCCACCGAGGGGTCGGAGCATTCGTCCACCACGTCGTCGACTTCGCGGCAGAAGGCATACAGCGCCGTAATGGCGCGCCGGCGCTCGGGTGGCAGGAACAGGAACGAATAATAAAAACTCGATCCGCTTTTCGCGGCCTTTTCCTGGCAGTACTCGTCAGGCGTCATAAATTGGTGGGTATCCCATCGAATTTGCTACGGTATCGCATGTCGGGCTCGCGGCGGCGTCAAGCGGCTGCGCATGCATGGGCGCCAGCGTGTTCGCCTGCACGCCATCGGCGTTGCGAGGCTCACTTCGAGCGCCATAACAGGAGGGCCCAGTCGCGGATTCCAAGCTGGGGGCGATTCATGAACACGTCGTAGCCGCTTTGCTCGATACGTTCGAGAATGCGCAGCCCGCCTTGCACGACCATCCGCAATTCC
Source organism: Bordetella sp. MIP270_01_BMS (assembly GCF_054958705.1). Taxonomy (NCBI): domain Bacteria; kingdom Pseudomonadati; phylum Pseudomonadota; class Betaproteobacteria; order Burkholderiales; family Alcaligenaceae; genus Bordetella; species Bordetella sp. MIP270_01_BMS. The sequence continues at coordinate 4,546,577 of NZ_CM143297.1, forward strand.
AGGCCGATGCGGCCGGGCAGCCGGCGTGCCAGCGGAGCGCCTGAGTGTAGCAGCGCGCGGGTGCGTTCCACCTGGAACCCCATCAGGGACCGCCAGGCGGGCGTCAAGCGGCAGGCCGCGAGATCGTCTTCGCTGACGCCATGGCGCAGCATGTCGGCGCGAGGCAGGTAAACGCGCTGCTTGCGCCAGTCGATCCGGACGTCCTGCCAGAAGTTGACCAGCTGCAGCCCCGTGCAGATCGCGTCCGAGTCCGTCAGGTTTTCAGGTGTGGCGGCTTCATACAGATGCAGCATCAGGCGCCCCACCGGGTTGGCCGAGCGGGTGCAATAATCCAATAGGTCGGCGTAGTCGTCATAGCGCTTGACGGTGACGTCCTGCTCGAATGCGGACAGCAGATCGAAGAACGGCGTGATGGGCAACTGGTGCCGGGCGATGGTGCGTGCCAGTGGCGCGAAAATGGCGGCAAGCTCGGGCGCGGCTTCCGGCACGCTGCCGGGCTCGGCGCCGATACGATGCAGTTCGGCACGAAACGCGGCCAGGCGCGCCAACCGATCGGCGTCGCTGGCATGGCCTTCGTCGGCAATGTCGTCAGCCGCGCGGGCGTAGCGGTAGATATCGGTGACGGGGCCGCGCAGACGGCGCGGCAGCAACAACGATGCCACCGGGAAATTCTCGTAGTGATCGACTGCCATACAGAAAAAAGGCAGCGGCCCCATGGCCGCCGTACTCGTTATTTTAGGGTGCTTTGCACGACACTCCTTCGCATGGCCTGCGTGCAGCCAGATCAGTTAGACTAGGCGCCACTGGAACGTTCCCCATGCCCCGTCCCATACAAGCACTTATTTCGCAATCGGCTCTGGCGCACAACCTCGATGTGGTGCGACGCAAGCTCGACCTCGCCGCGCAGGCGGCGGGCGGGGGTGCGCCTTCCATCTGGGCTGTCATCAAGTCCAATGCCTATGGGCACGGCATAGAAACGGCGGTGGCCGGCTTTTCCTCGGCTCAGGGGCTGGCCATGCTCGACCTGGCCGAGGCCGTGCGTTGCCGCGAAGCCGGGTGGGGCGGCCCCATCCTGTTGCTGGAAGGCTATTTCGAACCGGCCGATCTCGAGCTGGTCGATCGCTACCATCTCAGCGCCACGGTGCACACCCGCGAACAGCTCGATATGCTCGCGCATGCCCGGCCGTCGCGGCGCATCGACATCATGCTCAAGCTCAATACGGGCATGAACCGCCTCGGGTTCAGCCCCGGCGCCTACGCCGGCGCCCATGCGCGTGCGCTGCAGCTGCGCGAGCAGGGCGTCGTGGGCGCCATCGGCAAAATGACGCACTTTGCCTGCGCCGACGGCGCGGCTGGCGTGGCCGGGCCGCTGCAGATTTTTCACGACGCGACCCGCGGGCTGTGCGATGGCCCCGTCAGCGTGTGCAACTCGGCGGCAACGCTGCGATACCCGGAAATCGCCGTGGCACGCGGCGCCCAGGCGCAGTGGGTGCGGCCCGGCATCTGCCTGTACGGGGCATCGCCATTCGCCGACGTCAGCGCCGCCGCCCTTGGCCTGCGGCCCGCCATGTCCCTTCAATCGCAGATCATTGCCGTGCAGCAACTGGAGGCGGGCGCCGAGGTCGGTTATGGCGCCATTTTCCGAGCCGACAGGCCCATGCGCATCGGCGTAGTGGCCTGCGGTTATGCCGATGGCTATCCGCGCCATGCCGTCACCGGAACACCCGTGGTGGTGGGGGGCGTGCGTACGCGGTTGATCGGCCGCGTCTCCATGGACATGCTCATGGTCGACCTCGATCCCATCCCTGCCGCAGGCATCGGCACGCCTGTGTCGCTCTGGGGCCAGGATGGCCCCTCGGTCGACGAGGTCGCGACGGCCGCGGGCACCATCGGATACGAACTGCTCTGCGCCCTGGCTCTGCGCGTGCCGGTCAGGCGTGACCCCTGATCATTCATAAGCGAGGATTCCCATGAAAGACAAATGCGTGCTGATTACCGGCGCCACCAAGGGTATCGGCTGGGCGCTGACCCAGCGGCTGGCAGACCTCGGCTGTCATGTCGTGGGCATCGCGCGCAATACCGACCACATCGATTTCCCGGGCTATCTTTACGCGTGCGACCTCGCCGATGCGGGACGTACTGAAGAGGTGCTGCGCGAGATACGCGATAAATTCCCCGTCGACGCGGTGGTCAACAATGTGGGCGTCGTGCGGCCGCAGCCGTTGGGCGATATCGACCTGGCATCGCTGTACAACGTCATGGACCTGAACGTGCGGGTGGCTGTTCAGGTCACCCAGGCATTCGTCGAGTCCATGAAGGTGCGGCGCACGGGCCGCATCGTCAACGTATCCAGCCGGGTCATCCATGGCGGCCACGAGCGCACCAGCTACGCTGCCGCCAAGAGCGCCCTGATCGGCTGCACGCGCACCTGGGCCCTCGAACTGGCCGAATATGGGGTCACTGTCAACGCGGTGGCGCCGGGCCCGATCGAAACCGAACTGTTCAGAGTGGGCCAGCCGGCCGGCAGCGATGCCGAGAAGCGCGCGCTGGCTTCCATTCCCATGAAAAGGCTGGGCACGCCCGCCGAAGTGGCGGCCGCCATCGCGTTTTTGTTGTCCGACGACGCGGGTTTCATCACCGGGCAGGTGCTGGGCGTCGACGGCGGGGGCAGCCTGGCCGGGCGCTGAGCGGCTGCCAGGCTAGTCAGCGCTGGCGGGCAGCAACTGCTGAAGGTCGGGCGGCAGCTGCACTGCTGGCGCATCGCGGCGCAGCGTGTGCAAGGCACGCATGGCGGCGTCGCGCTCACCCTTCTCGAGCAGCACACGTATCTGCTTGATGCGCGCGTCGATATCCGTGCGCCCCACGGCCCGCGCAGCCTGGCTCATCGATAGTGCGCCGGCAGCAGGGCTCGCGCGGTCTGCCCGGAGCGCCTCGGGCACGGGCGCCGGGGCCGCACGTTCCGATCGTTCGGCTTGTCGCGCCGGCGCATAGCGCTGCAGCGCGGCCGCCGCATCGGGTCGGGCCGGCGCAGCGGCAGCCGGGGGCGGCGCAGGCGGGGCAGGGGCCTGCGCAATGGCGGGCGGCGCCTCGCTCATGCTGGCGACCTGGGCTTGTTCGAAATCCGTCACCAGAAACAGGCATGCGGTCAGGACGATAGAGGCTGCCACGCCCCAACCAGGGTGCCAGAGCCGCCGCTGCCGCTGCGCTTTCCGGTCGAGATCCGTCGCACGTGCGGCTGCCTGGCGCACCGCTGCATCCAACTCGGGGCCGGGCTCCGATTGCGGCAGGGTGCGATAAAGGGCCCTCAGGTCCAGGTCATCGACTTCGTCGTGGGGGGGGCGGGGATGGGCCGTCATGGGCTCAGGGCCTTGCGGATGTGCTGCGTGGCATAGCGCAGCCGCGATTTAACCGTTTCGCGCGATGTGCCGGTCACGTCGGCGATTTCTTCCAGACTCAGGTCGTGTTCCAGCCGCAGCAGTATGGCATGGCGCTGGTCGTCAGGTAGCCTTTCAATCGCCAGTTGCAGGCGTCGGCGGGTCTGGAATTCCGACACCTGCTGATCTGGCTGCTCATGCGCGGCCGTGGCCAGAGACGCCAGTGCTGACTCGGCTTCCTGGGGGCTGGCTGCAGCGGGTTGGCGGCGATGGGCATCGATGATCAGATTATGCGCGATCTGCAGCAGCCAGGTGGTGAATTTTGCGCGGGGTTGCCACCGGACTCGGGCATCGATCACGCGGCTCCAGGTTTCCTGGAAGATATCGTCGGCCTGGTGCGTGTTGCGCACGCTGCGCAATATGTAGCGATACAGGCCGGCGCGGTGCCGCGCATACAGGGCATCGAAGGCAGCCAGGTTGCCGGCGCCGTAGGCCTGCATCAGGGTTTCGTCGTCGGCGCCCGGTATGTCCATGGCGGCCGAGTGTATCCGTTCGGGCGCCCGGGCGCACCTGCCTGTGCCGATGGCAGTGGCGGGCGCGCAGCTGGCCGCGATGTTCATTGCGTGGCCGGCGTGCCCAAACCCGCGGCCAGCTCGACCAGCGCCGCCAGTTCGGCGTTCAGCCCGTGCGGATCATCCCCGCGCGCCTCGCGGGCCAGAAGCGCGATCTGTGCCGGCGTGTAGCCGTCCAGGTATTTGCCCCCGCGCAGCCACTGCGCGAACGCCGCCGCCGCCGCCGCCCTTCGCATCCCCACCGAACCTGCGGGCGCCTCGTCGGGGCGCCGGACGACTTGTTCAACCAGGTCGCTGGTGTCGGCATCCGGCAATTTATATCGTACGCGCACCAAGGCGAGTTCATCGCCCGCGGTCCCCGTGGCGCGTGGGGTCCGGTTATAGCGCAGCGGATCCAGCCGCGTGGCCGCTGCGCCCACGGGCGTGATTTCGTACAGCGCCGTCACCGTCGCTCCGGCGCCGATCTCTCCGGCGTCAACCCGGTCGTTATTGAAATCCTCGCGCGAGGGCACGCTTTTCATAGCCGATCAGGCGGTACTCCGCCACCGTGGCGGGGTTGAATTCCACCTGTACCTTTACGTCGCGGGCGATCGTCAACAAGGTCGACGACATTTCATCGGCCAGCACTCGGCGCGCCTCGCGCAGGCTGTCCAGGTAGTGGTAGCTGCCATTGCCCGCGTCGGCCAATTGCACGGCGAGGGCATCGTTGAAATTGCCACCGCCCACTCCCAGAGTGGTCAGCGCGATGCCCCCTTGCCTGTGCGTGGCGATGCGCGCTTTCAGTGTCTCGAGATCCGTAGCGCCGACGTTGAAGTCACCGTCGCTGGCCAGCAGGATGCGATTGACGCCATTCTTGACAAAGCCCTGGGCCGCCTGCGCGTATGCCAGTTCGAGTCCCGCCGCGCCATTGGTAGACCCGGCGGCCTGCAGTGCGTCGATGGCGGCAAGAATGCGCGCGTGCTGGTCTCCCGGCGTGGAGTCCAGAGTCGTGCTTGCCTGCCCGGCGTACGTGACGATAGCGACTCGGTCCTGGGGCCGCAATTGCGCGACCAGCTGCTTCAGCGCGCCTTTGAGCAGCGGCAGCTTGTCGCGGTCGGCCATCGAGCCGGACGTATCGATCAGGAACACCAGATTGGCCGCCGGGATGTCGGCCGGCGCCACCTCGTATCCCTGGATTCCGATCTTCAGCAGTTGGCGCCCTGGGTTCCACGGTGCCGCCGCAAGTTCGGTGTGGATCTGGAACGGCCTCGCCCGCGATGCGGGCGTGGCATAGCCATAGTCGAAATAGTTGAGAAATTCTTCAGCGCGCACCGCATCCGCGGGCGGCAGGCGTCCTTCATTGAGCATGCGACGCACGTTGCTGTACGAACCCGTGTCGACATCCACACTGAACGTGGACACGGGCTGCTCCTGCGCCGCCACCACCGCATTGTCGCGATAGCGGGCGTAGTTTTCTCGGTCCACCCATTGCGGGGCTGGCGCGCGGTCGGCCCGTCCCGGCCACATCGGGGCGCTGGCGCGCTGCGCCGTGGGGGCAAGCCTGACCAGCTCGTGAGCGGCCATGGCCGAATGTGGCCTCGGAGGGGGCGGCGGGTTAGGGGCGGCAGCGCGCTCGACTGCCGGCGCATGATTTGCCAGTGATTCGGGGGGCGCCGGGGTGCAGGCGGATAGCAGCGCGGCGGACAGGGCCGTGCACAGCAGGCGTACAGGTGCATTGTGAGCGTTCATCTCGGGTTCCTTCCAGAAGGGGCTTTTACGGTGAAACGCACGGCACCGCCGAATGGGGTTGAACGTGGCCCGAAATGTTGCAAGCAAAGGTATCCGTGGCGCACTTGCGCGAGGTCCGCTTGGACCCTGCGCCGTTGCCGGTAAACTTGCGCCATGGCCAAGCCTCGAACCGTCTATGTCTGTGCCGAATGCGGCGGCACCAGCCCCAAATGGCAGGGCAAATGCCCGCATTGCTCCGCCTGGAACACCCTGGAAGAAACCATCGAGGCTGGCGGGCCGGCGGCGGCCGCGCACCGATATGCGCCGTTGGCCAGTTCAAGCCCGGTGCGCAGTCTGGCCGACATCGAAGCCCGCGAAACGCCGCGCCAGCCTACCGGTCTGGATGAATTCGACCGCGTGCTGGGCGGGGGGCTGGTGGCCGGCGCCGTGGTGCTTATTGGTGGAGACCCCGGCATCGGCAAATCCACCCTGTTGCTGCAGGCGCTTGCCACCATGTCGGCGCATAGCCGCGTGCTCTACGTCACCGGCGAAGAGTCCGCCGAGCAGGTCGCGCTGCGTGCCCGCCGGCTGGGCCTGCAGACGGGCAGCGTCAATCTGCTGGCCGAAATCCGGCTCGAAGCCATCCAGGCGGCGGTGTCGGAGCAGCAGCCCGCTGTGGCGGTGATCGATTCCATCCAGACGCTGTACAGCGGTGAACTTACCGCCGCGCCGGGTTCGGTTTCGCAAGTGCGCGAGTGCGCTGCCCAGCTCACTCGCCTGGCCAAGCAGACCGGCATCGCCATCGTCATGATCGGCCACGTCACCAAAGACGGCGCGCTGGCCGGGCCGCGCGTTCTCGAGCACATTGTCGATACCGTGTTGTATTTCGAAGGCGATACACATTCATCGTTTCGGCTGGTGCGCGCGTTCAAGAACCGTTTCGGGGCCGTGAACGAACTTGGCGTGTTCGCCATGACCGATCGCGGGCTGCGAGGGGTGGCCAATCCCTCGGCACTGTTCCTGTCCCAGCACGAACACCAGGTGCCCGGCTCCTGCGTGATGGCCACTCAAGAGGGCACGCGCCCCTTGCTGGTCGAGATACAGGCGCTGGTCGACGGCTCGCATTCCCCCAATCCCAAGCGCCTCACGGTGGGGCTGGAAGGCAACCGGCTGGCAATGCTGCTGGCCGTGCTGCACCGGCATGCCGGCGTGTCCACCTATGACCAGGATGTCTTCGTCAACGCGGTGGGCGGCGTACGAATCACCGAGCCCGCGGCCGACCTTCCGGTGCTGCTTGCCATCATGTCGTCATTGCGCGATCGGCCGCTGCCGCGTGGCCTGGTGGCATTTGGAGAAGTCGGCCTGGCCGGGGAAATCCGGCCTGCGCCGCGTGGCCAGGAACGTCTGCGTGAAGCGGCTAAGCTGGGCTTCAACGTGGCGCTCATACCCAAGGCCAACGCGCCTCGCCAGCCCATCGAAGGTCTCGAGATCTGGGCAGTCGACCGCTTGGATGCGGCGCTGGAAAAGCTGCGTTCCGCCTAGCCCGGCCGACCCGCCCCGCTGCACCATGACATCGCTTCAAAAGAACCCGGCATGAGCCTTTGGATCCTCGCGGCCATATGCCTGGCCTGTGGCGCCTTGATCGGCTTCCTGGGCGGCGTCCTGGGCATCGGCGGCGGCATGATCGCCATCCCGTCCCTGGTGCTGCTGCTCGACATGCCGCAGCAGCTCGCGCAGGGCACGGCCCTGATCATGGTCCTGCCCACCATCATGATGGCCGTGCGCAAGTACAACCAGCAATCCCGCATCGACCGGCCCGTGGCCCTGGCAGGCGCCGTGGGCGCCGTACTTTTCACCTGGGTGGGGGCGCGATTGGCGCTGGGCATCCCGTCTGGCACCTTGAGGCTGAGCTTTGCGGTCTTCCTGTTCTTCGTGGCCGTTTATTACGTCTACAGACTCGCCCGTCGGCCGCGCGCCGACGCTAGGCATCGCGCCGCGCCCGGACGGCCCGCGCCCGCATTCACGCGGGGGCGCGCGGCCCTGCTCGGCGTAGCCAGCGGCACGCTGGGCGGATTTTTCGGGGTAGGGGGCGCCGTCATGGCGGTGCCGATTCTCACGTCGGTATTCAGGCTGCCCCAGACCACCGCCCAGGCGCTGGCACTGACCATGGTGATTCCCGGATCCATGGTGGCGCTGGTCACGTACAGCTGGGACGGCCAGGCCGATTGGGGAATAGGGCTTCCCTTGGCCGCAGGCAGCCTGCTGTTCGTGCCCATGGGCGTGCGGTTGGCTTATCGCCTGCCTGAACGCAAGCTTCGCGCCTGCTTCGCCGCCATGTTGTTTGCTACGGTGCTGCTGCTCATCTTCCAGGCCTGAGCCCGCCGGCTCACGCATGCCTGCGTGAAATCATGAAAGCCCTCGGCGCATGCGTCGCAACCGCGATCGTGAGCGCCTGCGACACACGCACGCCTGCGTGGAACCATGAAGGCCCCGGGCGCATGCACGTCGACCGCGAATCATGACCATCCGTTAGCGCGCGCAAAACTTTCCGGCGGACATGAACCTTACCGCCGACTGGCTCTCCAATAAAGCCGGGCAGTCCGCCCGGCTTGTTTCAGGAGCACCCTATGACCACACCCGCCCGTATCGCCGCATTTCTGTCCACATCGGCACTGTGCCTGGGGCTGGCCAGCGGCCCGTCCTACGCGAATCAGCGCGATTCCGCGGACCCGCGCGTATCCCGGGAGTTGTCGCGTGATCGCGATGCTGCCTCGCGCAGCGCGGCCACGCAGCCCAATGCCGATTCGAATGCTTCCGATACGGCGCCCGATTCAGGCACCGCCGCCACTCATCCGCGTGCGCGCGCCCGGTAGTCGTGCACGATTTTCCAGTACCAGATGTGCAGCAGCACGGTGGACAGAGCAAGCCCGATCATCGCCATCAGCCACATCGTGCCTGCGCCCAGCGGCGAATCCGGAATCACGATGCGGCGCAGCCAGTCCAGTCCGCCGCGTCCCGGCCCGAAGCCCAGCCACCAGCCTCCCAGCAGGCCCACGCCGGCCAACGCCACGATCTGCAGCAGCAGGGGTACCACAGCTACCTTGTACGCGCGCAGCACGTACGAATTGATGCATTGCATCGAGTCGCACAAATGAAACAGCGGAATCATGGCCAGCAAGCCGCCGGCCACTACCGCTACCTGCGGATCATCGGTGTAAGCCGCCAGGATCAGGTCGCGCCCGGCCAGCAAGCCCGCCGCCGTCAGCAAGGCGCCCAGCACGCCTAGCGCCATTCCGGCCAGACCAGTGCGGTGGGCCACCAGCGGCTGGCCCGCGCCGATGGCCTGCGCAGTCAGCGATGCCGTGGCCACGCCCAGCGCCATGGGCATCATGTAGCACAAGGCCGCCAGGTTCGACATGATCTGATGTCCGCCACTGACGTAAGTCCCTTCGCGCGCCACCAGCAGTGCCATGAAGGTAAAAGCCGAGACTTCCACCAGGTACGAACCGCCCATCGGGATGCCCAGGCGCAGCAGTTCTCGTTGCGCCGGCCAGGCGGGCCGGCCCAGCGTCAGATTGAAGCGGCGGAAATAGCGATCATGCGTAATGAACCACAAGCCCACCATGAGGCCCAGCCAGGACACGATCGCGGTGGCCAGTCCGGCCCCCGTGGCGCCCATCGCGGGCAGCCCGAAATGGCCGTAGATCAGCACCCAGTTGAAGAAGGCCTTCAACCCGACCCCCGCCAGGTTGATGGTCATGACGACCTTGGGCCGTGACACTGCCGTGCCCAGCGCATAGATAGTGCGAAACACTAGCGCCGCGGGCAGAGCCAGCGCCAACGCACGCAGATAGCCCGTGACCCGCGCGCGGACTTCCGGCGCCACGTCGCCCGACAGTGACAGCCACAGGTCGGGAAACATCATCAGCACGGCGCCCAGCACGGCCAGCCCGAGCGCCATCCACACTCCCTGGCCCCATGTCCGGCCCACCTCAGCCAGGCGGCCTGCGCCGAAATGCTGTGCCAGAATCGGGATCAGGGCGTGCACCACCCCCATCAATCCGACGAATATGGTGATATAGACGGACATGGACAGCGACATTGCCGCCAGGTCCGCCGCGCTGGCATGCCCGGTCATGGCGGTGTCCAGCACGCCAAACGCGATGCCGGCCCATTGGCTGATGAGCACGGGCCAGGCCTGCCGCACGATTCCCCGCATCGCGGTGCTCACCCCGCCAGCAGTCGACAAGGTTGCGGTCATTGCACGGGCGAAACGCGCAACAGTCGGAAAACTTCGTGACGGTCGGCGCGGCGGCCGCCGCGCCATAGTTCCTCGGCCCCTTCACTGTACGCGGCCTCGTCGTTGCGCAGCCGCTCGCGGGTGGTCTGCTGCAACACCAGCGGGCACTTCGAGTCGTAGCTCAGGGTCAGGTTGTCGAAGATCAGCAGCGACGCGCGCTGGCCGCTGCCCACGCTCAGCCCCCGCACGCACTCGCCAGGCTGACGATGCTTCGCCAGCGCCGCCGACAGCTCGCCCGACACATCTCGATAGCTGCGTGCGTAGTCCACGGCCGGTTGCCACAACAGCACCAGCAGTATCCAGGTGGCGGTCAGGCCGCTCGCCGACAGCACGGTGCCGCGCCACAAGGCAGCCGGATGCGAGCGCAGGCGCCACACCACCAGCACAATCCAGGCTGCGGTCACCGCCGCGGCCAATGCGAATGCGATCCAGGAAATAGCGGGCTCATAGCCAGCGGTCTGGCGGGCAATATTGCGGGAAATCTGCGCCGGCCAGCCAAAATGCAGCGCCACCCAGCCCAGCCACGCTGTCGCCACGGTCAGTGAAAAACACATCACCGCGAACCAATCGAGCGTGTTGACCACGCCGCGCCGCAGCGTAGGCAGCGAGAATGCCGCGAGAATCGAGCAGGGCACCGCCAGCAGAATGAATTCCGAGTCGGCAGGTTCCTCAAGAAAGAAAAGCACTGAGGCGGCGAACAATGCCAGCGACAGGGGCAGCCAGATATGGGGCGCATACAACCAATCGCGCCAGCGCCACAGGGCCAGCACTGCCAGCGGCCATGTCGGCCATAGATACCAGGGCAGGTCGCGCAGGGTGCGGCCGGTGTCCGCAAGACTGGGCCACGCGAACGACGCAGCATTCCAGGTCTTCCAGTTGCTCGTCCAGTATTCACTGCCTTGCGAGGCCGGAATCCACCACGCAAGCATCAGCACCGCCGCGACGCCAAGCGCAAGCGGGAGCCAGCGGCGTTGCGCCCACAATACGCTGCGCGGATGGAAGGCCAGCACCGCAGCCAGAATGATGGGCAGCGCGCCCACCCAGCCGCGCGTCAGAAAGCTGGCCGCCAGCGCGAAACCCAGGGTGATCGCGCCAGAGGCCGGACGATCCAGCGTGCGGGCCAGTGAATAGAATGCGAGCGCCTGCCATGCCATGATGGCAGGTACCACCGAGGTTTCGTGGGTGCGCTGCAGGATGCCCACCGTGGCCAGCAGCAACAGCAGCGCCGCGTCGGCCAGCATGCGGCCGTAATCGCGCGCAGAAGGTTCACCGCCGAACGGCAAGGCCAGGGGCTGGGCCTCGGCACGGCGGCCCAGAAGATAGGTGCCGTACCACACGCTCACGGTGGCAATGCCGAACCAAAGCAGATTCGGCAGGCGTCCCGCCGAAATGTCCCCGATCCAAGGGCCGAACAGCCACATGCAGACCGCGCCCGCCCATGTGATGAGCGGCCCTTCTTCTGCGTAGGCAAGCTGGCCCACCTGCGGCAGCAGCCAGGTGCTGCCTCCTTCGCGCAGAGCGGTGATCATCGTGGCCAGGCCGACGGCGTCGTCGGTCTTCCACGGATCGCGCATGAACAGGCCGGCCAGAATATAGGCCAGCGAGAGCCCCAGCAGCACCAGACGGGGCAATTTGGCGGTGGCCGAAATGGTCAGCCGGGCCGGGGTTGAGCGCGAAATAGGAGACACGAAGGCTAATGTAACCGAGCAGGCTCGGGCCGGTGGCCCAAAAATGGGGAGGGTACAGATGGGCGCGGAAAAAAAAGCAGCCCTAGGGCTGCTTTTTCCTGCGCCTAGGTGAGGTGCAGTTTACGACGCGGCCTTGACCGTGCCGGCAGTGCGGGCGAAACGGGCGCGGAATTTCTCGACGCGGCCGGTCTCGACGATGCGGGTTTGCGCACCGGTGTAGAAGGGGTGCGATTCAGACGTCACATCGCACTTGAACAACGGATAGGTCTTGCCGTCGATTTCAACGGTTTCGCGGGTCTGGATGGTGGAGCGCGTCACGAACTTGTTGCCCGTTTGCACGTCCATGAACACCACTTCGCGGTATTCGGGGTGAATGCCTTCTTTCATGATGAATTCCGGTTCTTCCGGTCTGGCCGGATGTTTGCGGGTCGCCAGCCGAGCGGACGTGCCTCATGTTGAAGGCATCCGACAGCCACGTATCCAGGAAGTAACCCCGCATTCTAGCATGATTTTCTCGCATTGGCCTGCGTTCAAGCGCGGCCCGCACAGCTGCCTGCGACCGTTCCCGGCCCGGCTCCGGCGGGCCCGGAACGGTGCGGCGCGGCTAGAGATCCGTACGCAGCGCCCAGATCTCGGGGAACAGCACCACGTCCAGCATCTTGCGCAGATAGGCGACGCCAGAGGTGCCGCCGGTGCCGCGCTTGAATCCGATGATGCGCTCCACGGTCGTGACGTGGCGGAAACGCCACAGGCGGAAAGCATCTTCCAGGTCGGTCAGCTTTTCGCCCAATTGGTACAGGTCCCAGTAGCGGTCAGGTTCGCGATAGACCGTCAGCCAGGCAGCTTCGACGGCCGGGTCGGGTTTATAGGGTTGTGTCCAGTCGCGCTGCAGGTGGCTCGCCGGCACGGCCAATCCGGCGCGAGCGAGCAATCGCAAGGACTCGTCATACAGCGACGGCGCTTCGAAGGTGGCTCGCACCTCTGCCAGCAACTCGGGCCGATGCGAGTGGGGCTTCAGCATCGCCGCGTTCTTGTTGCCCAGCAAGAATTCTATCTGCCGGTATTGAAAGCTCTGAAAACCGCTTGAGCGGGCCAGGTAAGGCCGCAAGGCTGAATATTCGGGGGGCGTCATGGTGGCCAGCACATCCCATGCATGCACCAGTTGGTCCATGATCTTGCTCACGCGCGCCAGCATTTTGAAAGCTGGCGGCAACCGGTCTTGCGACACGTTGGAAATGGCGGCACGTAGTTCGTGCAGCATGAGCTTCATCCAGAGTTCGCTGGTCTGGTGCTGCACGATGAAGAGCAATTCGTTGTGCTCGGGCGATAGCGGATGTTGCGCGCCGAGCAATTCGTCCAGGTGCAGATAGTCGCCGTAGGTCATGTCCCTGGCGTAGTCCAGCTGCGCCTGCTCATTGCGCACGATGTCTTCGGGGCGCTCGGGGGTGTTCATCGAATGCTTCCCTATGGCGGGCCGTGCCGAGGTGGGTGCCACGGCCCTTGGTGTCGTGAAGTCAGTCTAGCTCGCGCAAAACAGCGCGTACCGGGCTGGCATCGGCCTGGGCCAGTGCCAATGGCAGGGCGATGAGCTCGTAATCGCCTTCGGCGACCTCGTCGAGCAGCAGGTTTTCCAGTACGCGCATGTCGCGCCGCAGGATGACGTGATGGCTGTCCAGGGTCTTGCTGGCAGCCGGGTCGATGCTGGGCGTATCCAGGCCTATCAGCATCACTCCGCGGTCGGCCAGCCAATCGATGGTGTGGGGAGCATAGGCAGCGAAATCATCGGTCCACCATTGCAGCGCGGCATGACGGGCGGTGCGTACCAGTACACGGGGCGGCAGGTGCGTGGCGGCGTGCTGCAAGTGCTCCGGCAGGATCAGCGGGCCGCAATCCAGGGCGTGAATGACCCGGCAAGGGCCTAGATAAGGTTCCAGCGACACGGCGCCGATGGGTTCGGCACCATTGCAGTAGTGCAGGGGCGCGTCGGCGTGCGCGCCGACATGCGGCGACAGGCGGATTTCACTGACGTTGACGGGGCAATCCGGCGTCAGGGACCACGTCCAGTTCTGCTGGTAGGGCGTGTCACCCGGGAATACCGGTGACGTCGTCGAAACTGGCGGAGAAATATCCCACAGGCGCTTCATCGGTTCGCGGCCATGCATTGGTTCAGGGTTGAACTTCCAGTCTAACGAAATTGCGACCGGCGCGCTGCAGGCACCGGCGGCGGGGAATGCCCCCGTGGCGTCCCTGGATCTTTGCCGGCACTGTGGCTTGCGGAGCATTGCGCAGTGTTGCCTTCGCTGCTCAGAGCATACCGAGTTCTGCCATGGAAACCGTTGTGTCGCCGGCCACGATCAGATGATCGACCAGCCGGATATCCACCAGCGCCAGCGCCTGCTTCATGCGCTTGTTGAACTCGCGGTCGGCCTGGCTGGGTTGCGCGGATCCCGAGGGATGGTTGTGCGCCAGTATCAGGGCAGCCGCGTGGTGGCGCAGGGCTTCGCGCACGACTTCGCGCGGGTACACCGATGCCTGAGCCAATGTGCCCCGGGCCAGTTCCCCGCTGCCGATCAGGTTGAGCTGGTTATCCAGGTACAACGCGACGCAGTGTTCGACGGCATGATGCGACAGCGCCGTTCTGAAGTAGGCCTTCACCGAGTGCGGATCCGCCAGATTGTGCTGGCGCATCAGGCGCTCTTCGGCGGCCCGGCGCGCCAACTCCAGCACCGCGGCGAGCGCACTCGCCTTGGCCGCGCCCAGCCCGGGCTGGGACATCAGTTCCTGGGGCGAAGCCCCCAGCAGGCCGCGCAGCCCGCCATAGCGTTGCAGCAACACGTCGCCCATCTCGACCGCGGAGCGGCCGCGCGTTCCGGTGCGCAACGCCAGGGCCAGCAGTTCGGCGTCGCGCAACGAAGGCGGGCCCAGTCTGAGCAGGCGTTCGCGGGGGCGTTCGTGCAGCGGCAGGTCGTAAGGCAGGGGCATGGCGCGAGGCAGCAAATGGCATGCAGCCACTATGGCGCGTGGGCTCGCATTGCGGCGTTGAGGTGAACGGTTTTGTCCATTCGCAGTACTGCGTACGCGCCTCCGGGGGGCGCCGCCGGAGCTCTATTTGCCCGGACGTTCTAAAATCAGGGTTTACGCCACTATTTCAAACGGTGATCCCCTTGAGCAGCACCGCCGCCGAACAGGCCGTTCCTTCCGTCCGCGCCGATTCCTACCTGACCCTGCACTACCGCATCGTGCTGGCATCAGGCCCCGCCCAGGATACGGTCTTTGCCGATACCTTCGGTGGCCGTCCGGGTACTCTGCAGATGGGGCAGGGGCAATGGGCACCCGGTCTCGAAGCTGCCCTGCTGGGGCGCTCCGAAGGCGAACGTTTCAGTGTCACGCTAGAACCGGCGCAGGCTTACGGCGACCGCAACCCCGAACTCATCCAGAAGGTCACGCGCACCATGCTGGCCGAGCACGCCGGCCCCGATGCCACTTTCGAGCCGGGCGACCTGGTCGAGTTCACCGCGCCCAACGGCGCTCGCTATTCCGGCGTGCTCAAGCAGATCGAACCCGATTTTGCGCTGTTTGATTTCAACCATCCCATGGCAGGCACTGCGCTGCGCCTCGATGTTCATATCCTGGGAGTCCTCTAATGAACCATCCGGTCACCTCGGCCGATGCCGAAGTCGTGCTTGCCCAGCCTCGCGGTTTCTGTGCCGGCGTCGATCGGGCCATCGACATCGTCGAGCGGGCCCTTGAGCTTCATGGGGCGCCCATTTATGTGCGCCATGAAATCGTTCATAACCGCTATGTCGTCGAAGACCTGCGCACCAAGGGTGCGATCTTCATCGACGAACTCGACCAGGCCCCGGCCGGCGCCATCGTAGTGTTCTCCGCCCATGGCGTGTCCAAGGCGGTGCGCCAGGAAGCGGAGGCCCGCAGCCTGCAGGTGTTCGACGCCACGTGTCCGCTGGTCACCAAAGTACACATCGAAGTGGCTCGCATGCGCGCGGCCGGACGCGAAATAATCATGATCGGCCACAAGGGCCATCCCGAAGTCGAAGGCACGCTGGGGCAGGCACAAGGCGGCATGTACCTGGTCGAAACCGTCGAAGACGTCGCGGCATTGCAAGTCTCCGACCCCGGCAACCTGGCCTTCGTGACGCAAACCACCCTGTCGGTCGATGACGCCGCGGCGGTGTCCGCCGCTTTGCGCGCGCGTTTCCCCGGCATTGTCGAGCCCAAGAAAAGCGACATCTGCTACGCCACGCAAAATCGCCAGGATGCGGTCAAGCTGCTGGCGCCCGAATGCGACCTGGTCCTGGTCGTCGGCAGTCCCAACAGCTCGAATTCCAACCGCCTGCGCGAAGTGGCAGAGCGCATTGGAACCGAAGCTCATCTGATCGACGGCGCACATGCCATCGATCCGTCCTGGCTGGTGGGCCGCCAGCGCATTGGTATCACCGCGGGTGCGTCGGCCCCCGAAGTCCTGGTGCAACAGGTCGTGCAACGCCTCAAGGAACTCGGCGCCGTCTCTGTCCGGACCATGCCGGGGCTGGAAGAAAACGTTGCCTTCCCGTTGCCCAAGGGGCTTGCCCGCAAGCCCGCGCCGGACGCCGTTGCGCCGCGTTAGTGTTTGCGCCACCCCAAGGAGACCCCATGCAGTTGTACAGCTATTTCCGCAGCTCGGCCGCCTACCGGGTGCGCATCGCCCTCAACATCAAGGGGTTGCCGTACGAATACCTGGGTGTGCATCTGCTGAAAGATGGCGGGCAACAGCTTTCCGATGATTATCGGGCGCTGAATCCGTCGGCCTTGGTGCCCACCCTGGTCGATGGCGATGTCACCATCAGCCAGTCGCTGGCCATCATTGAATACCTGGACGAAATGCACCCGCAGCCCGCGCTGTTGCCGGACGACCCGGCCGCCCGGGCCAGGGTCCGCGCCATTGCCCAGGTCATTGCATGTGACACGCATCCTTTGAACAACCTGAGAGTGCTCAAGTACCTGAAGCGCACTTTGCAGGTCAGCGAAGATGCCAAGAACGACTGGTATCGGCATTGGGTCAGCCTGGGGCTGCAATCGGTCGAAACCATGTTGGCCGGCTCCCCGGCCTCCGGCCGTTTTTGCCATGGCGACACGCCGGGGCTGGCCGACCTGTGCCTGGTGCCTCAGGTGTACAACGCGCGCCGTTTCGATTGCGACTTGTCGTCGATGCCCAACGTATTGCGCATCGACGCAGAATGCCGCGCATTGCCGGCCTTCGAGCTCGCTGAACCCGAGAAGCAGCCCGACGCCGAATAAAACGGGGCAGGGCGCCTCGCCCGCCATTTCAAGAGAATGCGGTGGCGGCAAAGAGGGAAGAAAAGCCAAAAGAAAAGGGCAGCCCGATGGCTGCCCTTTTAACGTATCTGGTGCCGGCAAGAGGAGTCGAACCCCCGACCTTCGCATTACGAATGCGCTGCTCTACCAACTGAGCTATGCCGGCTTGCTTCATGCGCGCGAGGCGCCTTCTGCATTGCGTTGCGCGCCAAACGCGCCGCGCCGAAAGACCGAGATCATATCAGAGAAATTCTTCGCACGCATATGGGTGAGCAAAGGCAGGGCGATCAAAATGCCAAACTCAGGTCGACTTGCATAGAAAAAAAAGTTGCGTCATAATCTCGCTTCTTTAGCGCAGTTGCAGATCCCCGATAGCTCAGTCGGTAGAGCGACGGACTGTTAATCCGCAGGTCGCAGGTTCGAGCCCTGCTCGGGGAGCCAACAATGCTAAGGAAAAGTTGAAACCGCCTTCACCGGCGGTTTTTTCTTTTCTAGGTCCGATGGCCCGATGTCAGATGGCAGTCGTGATGCATCAGGCAATCGTCAGCAGATCGATCCTGCACAGGCGCCATCGTGCGATCGCGCCACATCGTAAACGCTCTGTGTCAGGGCGCTGTGCGCCAGCATGTCCTCGCGTGGGGGCGCATATGATCACGCCCGGTACTCGATTTCCTGCGCCGAGCTTGTTCTGCCGGGGGCACGCATCAGCGTTCCCAGGTGATGTACCAGCCCTGGTAGTACCGCACCCCACCTATTTCTTCGAATCCGCGCACCATCATCGCCCGGTCGGTTGAAAACGTCAGCAACTCCACATCCATCAAATCTGGAATGGGCGAGGGCAGCGTCGCGCCCGCGTTCATGCGCATGACACGAAAACAACGCACGTACCGTCGCATGTTCTCGCGATATATCGAATACATCGTGATGGGCCCGGGAATCGGCACCCAGTCTCGATCTTCGAGCTGGCGCCCGTATTGATGGGTGCGATGAATGGTGCAGGCGGGCATGGCATGAAATACTGTATATATATACAGTATACCTTCTCCTCCGCGCCGCGTGCCGCGTCAACCGTGCTTGAAACCCACGCCTGCATTTCGTCGGCCCGGATTCCGGCGTTCGCCGTCACGATCCGACTCCATGGTCAATGGAAAGCTACTCCCACTTCGCATCGCGGGCAGGAATCATCCGCAACGCTCAGGTTCGGTCCAGGAATAAAGTCACCAGCAACGAACAGTCCTGCAATGCCGTCACGCTGTGTTCCACGCCGGCCGCCAGATACATCAGCATGCCGGGCGCGAGCTGCTGCACCTTTCCGTGCGCGTACAGTTCCACAACACCTTCCAGGCACTGCAAGGTGATGGCGCTGCGCTCGATGTCGTGCGGCGGCAGCGATTCGCCCGCCTGCAGATTCAGGCGCAGGATTTCCAGCTGATCCGCGCGGACGAGTGCGCGCGATGGCGTGTTTTTTATTGCCGCCCCCAGGGGGCTGATATCCATCAGTTCGCCGGATTGGGCGTGGTGCAAGGCCATATGCGCTCCGTCGTGATGTTCCATGATCGATACAATGGATTCCAAACCTTTATAGTGGCTACGCAACTTTCGTACCTTGCCCCGGCCACCTGCCTGCATGCCTTTGGGCCATCTCTTCCCCATCCATGTCCGAGCCCGAGCGCCCCTCCGATTCCGCCACCGACCACCGCATCGGTGTCACGGTGCTGACCGGCTTTCTCGGCAGCGGCAAGACCACCTTGTTGAACCGCCTCGTCCGCGAAACCGCTTACGCCGATGCCGCGGTCATCATCAATGAGTATGGCGCGGTAGGGGTCGACCACCATCTGGTCAGGGGGGCGGATGACCGTATCGTATTGCTGGAAGGGGGTTGCATCTGCTGCACGGTGAACGGCGACCTCGTGGTCGCGTTGCGGGATCTCTTCATGATGGCGCTGCGACGGCAGATCAGGCCGTTTCGCCGGGTGATCATCGAGACCACGGGCCTGGCCACGCCGGCTGCCATTCTCTTCACGCTGCGCCACGAGCGGTTCCTGGCGGAACGCTATGTTCACCACGGCACCATCACGGTGGTGGATGCTCGGCATGTGGCCACGCAGTTGCTCGCGCAGCCCGAGGCTGCACAGCAGGTCGCTTTGGCTGACTTGGTCGTATGTGCCAAGTCTGATCTGGTAGAAGACGATGCGCTGGCCGGCGCTTTGGCGGCCGTCCATCATGTGCATCCGGACGTCGAGCTGTGTGTGCAGCGCCCCGACGTGCCGCTCGACGCGCGCCTGCTGCAGGGCGCACGGCTGCCCGCCCGGGTTGCAACGGGCGCCTGGGGCAGCGGATTTGCTGCGCACGGCCATGGCCCGGGTGGAACCCGGCATCCCCATATCCGGCAGGTGGTCGTGGATCTGGTTGCGCCCGTCACGCGCGCCGCCTTCATTACCGGTATGGCACAGGTGCAGCAGGTGCATCACCAGGCTCTGTTGCGCATCAAGGGGGTGGTCGCGTTTGCCGGAGAAGCTGCGCCATCGGTGGTACATGGCGTGCACCGCGACTTATACCCGCCCGACCCGTTGCCCGGCTGGCCGGACGGTGATCGGCAATCGCGCCTGGTGTGTATCGTGCGCGATCTCGACCCCGCGACGTTCGAGGCCGCGTTGCGGCAAGCCTTGCGCCAGCCGACTGATTCGTCGACCTGATCCGTCGCTGCCCTGCGAAATACGGTATAAAACCTGCACCGCTGCCAGAAAAAGAGACAGTCATGGACCGCCTGAAAGCCATGCAGGTGTTCGTCGAGGTCGTCGATCGCGGCAGTCTTTCCGCAGCCGCGCAGCATCTCGACATGTCGCGTGCAATGGTGTCGCGTTATCTGGCCGAGCTCGAAGCCTGGATAGGCGCGCGCCTGCTGCACCGTACTACCCGGCGCCTCAGCCTCACGCCGGCCGGCGCGGACGCCTTGCCGCGCTGCCGTTCCATGCTGGAACTGGTGGGCGACATGCATCAGGCCGTGGTGGCGCCCGATGCCGAGCCCCGAGGCGAACTGAGGATCACGGTCAGCCTGTCTTTTGGCGTGTCACAGATGGGCGGCGCCGTCGCCGATTTCGTCGCGCGGTACCCCGGGGTCTCGGTCCATCTCCAGCTTGTGGATCGCATCGTCAATCTCGTCGAAGAGCGCGTCGACCTGGCCGTGCGCATTACCAATGAACTTGATCCGAATCTGATTGCCCGAAAACTGGCGCCTTGCCGGTCCGTTCTCTGCGCTGCGCCCGCCTACCTGGACACGCACGGCGCGCCCGCGCGCCCCGAGGACCTCACCAAGCACAATTGCCTGACACACTCCCACTACGGCACCAGTCTGTGGCGCTTTCAGCGGGAAGGCGCCTGGGTAGACGTGCCGGTCAGGGGCAATATCACCGCCAACGATGTCATGCTGCTGGCGCGCACCGCGGCACAAGGCAGCGGGATCGCCCTGTTGCCCTCCTACCTGGTGGCCGAGGTGGCCGCCGGCCGGCTGGTTGCGCTGCTGCCGAATGCGCTTCCCGAAGAACTGGGTATTTATGGGGTGTATGCGTCGCGACGCCAGATGTCGCCGGTGTTGCGTGCGATGCTCGATTTTCTTGCAGAACGGTTCGCAGCCGCCCCTTGGGATGCCGTCGTCTAGGCCGCTATTGTCACGCTCCTGCGCCGCGATGCTTTGTGGGCAGGGGTATTGTGGGTATAATCAAACGACTGTCTTCATGAAGACCAACGTCGTCCCAACCAGCGCTGCCCCACCGGCAGCTATCGCGGCAAGGCCATGTGCCATGTCGCTGAGGCGGGGCGCAAACAACACCGTTGTGGCTTTGCGTCGCGGCGGGCCTTCAGGCTAGCTGGGCCGTTTGGCGGTTCCCGCCGTGCGTCGAAGTCGTTGTTGTGCAGGTTGGCAGGCCGCCTTTGCGCCGGCCGTTCATGGGGGCGGCATGGTCGTCCCATACGTCTAAGAATCGTCGACTCAGCGTCGCCGCAACGCTACTCTGGCAGGTTTCCAGAGTGGGCGCGGTTGTTGTCCAGGGGGCAAGAAGGGGTAATTCGCATCTTCGCCCTGTGCCTGGCGCCAGGCGGTTCAGGTTCATTTTTTTAAAGCATTTGCCGTCTTGGCGGCGCTGCGCACTGATACGCGCGGCATTGTACGGGTTCAGGCTGCCTGCGGCTGAGCCTGGCCCCGGTGCCGCGCATGCAGGAACACTGTGAACATTTTGCAAGTCCGCGTCTCTGCTTGCTCCTGTCCCTACGCTGGGGCGGGCGGCCGTGCGTACGCGGGCGCTGGCGCAGAATGCGACGCGCAGCAAAAAGGCCCGGCGAGGTGCCGGGCCTTAGGTAAACCTGGTTGCGGGGGCAGGATTTGAACCTACGACCTTCGGGTTATGAGCCCGACGAGCTGCCAGACTGCTCCACCCCGCGTCTGAGAAGAAAGATTCTAACTTTTTCGCTGGCGCGGAGCAAATTGGCCCCTTAATTACAGACTGATAATCAATGAACGATAGCGAGGCAACATGCGTGCTGGAAGCTGCGCTGCTATGCGCCAGCCAGCCAATGCAACTGGCCGAAATGCGCAAGCTGTTCGGCGATGATGCGGAGTTCGACAACGACCGTCTGCGCACGCTGTTGCAGGGCCTGCAGCAGCACTGGGCCGACCGGGGTATGGATCTCGTCCAGCTGGCGTCCGGCTGGCGTTTCCAGAGCCGGCCCCAGATGCAGCGCTATCTCGAACGCCTCAACCCCGAGAAACCGCCGAAGTATTCGCGCGCCGTCATGGAAACACTCGCTATCGTGGCGTGGCGTCAGCCCGTGACGCGGGGCGACATCGAAGACATCCGAGGAGTCACCGTGTCATCCCAGATCGTCAAGACATTGGAAGATCGTGGCTGGATCGAAGTGATCGGTCACCGTGACGCGCCGGGTCGGCCTGCCTTGTTCGGCACCACCCGCCAGTTTCTTGACGACCTGGGCCTGCGCGCGCTCGACGAGCTGCCGCCGCTCGACACCGCCCAGGCCGTGGCTGCTCTGGAAGGTCTGGATCTGGGCGGGTCTGAGATCACCCTCACGCCCGACGCAGCGGTGCAGGCGGGTGGGGTGCCGGCCGAGCCGGAAATGCCGCCGCCCACTCCGGATCATGTTCCTCAGCCCGGCACGCAGCCCGAAGTGCCGCCGCCAGGTACGCAGCCGGAGATCGTCCCTGGCACGGCAGAGCCCGAAATCACGCCGGTCGATCCGCAGCCGGAGATCGAACCGCCTATCCCGGAACCCGAGGTCGAGCCTCAAGTGCCGGAACCCGAGGTCGAGCCTCAGGTTCCCCAGCCCGAGGTCGAGCCCCCCGCGCCTGCGCCCGACACCGAGCCGCCCGCGCCCGAGGTTCCTTCCCACCCTGATGAAGACCGGCCCGCCCACGGCGGACCGGTGCAAGCTTGAATTCTGGAGCTGTCTCCGTGACAACTAATGCAACGATGCAAGACGATTTTCCCGCCTCCGACACCCAGCCCCAGTCCGCGCCGGCCGGCCCCGCGGCGCCTGAGGCGGGCAGCGGCTCGCCTGCGGCGGGTGCGCCCGCTGCCGGTTCCGCCACCAGCGAGAGTGCCGAAACGGGCAATGGGCGCGGACGTGGCCGCAAGCTGCGCACCCCATTCCGTCGGCGCCGAGGCGATGCTGCGCCCGCCGGCGCGTCGTCGTCCGATGTGGCGGCTGTCGACGCTGCTCCGGGGGGCGCCGATGGCGATGCTCCCGGTGCCGAACAAGACGCGGAACAGGCGCTGTCCTATCTTGACCAGGCGGCACGCAGCGAGCAACGCCTGGGCAAATACCTGAATAGTGACGCGGCCATGCCGAAGCTGCACAAAGTGCTTGCCGATGCGGGCATGGGTTCGCGGCGCGAAATGGAAGAGCTGATCACCGCTGGCCGCGTGTCCGTCAATGGCGAGCCAGCCCATATCGGACAGCGCGTGGGGCCGTCCGACGTGGTGCGGGTCAATGGCAAGCCGATAGTGCGTCCGAATACGCGCAAGCCGCCGCGCGTCATCCTGTATCACAAGCCTGCCGGCGAGATCGTAAGCCACGATGATCCGGCCGGCCGGGCCAGCGTATTTGCCCGCCTGCCCAAGCTGCGTACGGGTAAATGGCTGTCCGTGGGGCGTCTCGACCTCAATACCGAAGGCCTGCTGATTTTCACGACGTCGGGCGACATGGCAAATCGCATCATGCATCCGCGTTATGGCACTGAGCGGGAGTACGCCGTCCGGGTGCTGGGCGAAATGGACGATGCCACCCGCAAATCGCTGGTCGAAGGGATCGAGCTGGACGACGGCCATGCCGCTTTCGGGGCGCTCGACTATCTGGGGGGAGACGGCAGCAACCGCTGGTACCGAGTGACCCTGCAGGAAGGCCGCAATCGCGAGGTGCGGCGCATGTTCGAATCCGTGGGCGTGACTGTCAGCCGCCTGATCCGTACCCGCTTTGGCGACCTGGTGCTTCCCCGTACGCTGCGCCGTGGCCGCTGGGAAGAGCTCGAGCCGAACCTGGTCACGGCCTTGATGGTGCAGCTCGGTCTGTTGCGCGATGATGACGACGACGGCGGCCGCCAGGCACGTCAGCCCCGTTCGCATGACAGCGCTTTGCCTCCGGGTTTCGGCACTCTCGAGCGCAACGGCATGAATGGTGCGCGCATCGGTCGTCGGGGCAAGCTTCAGGGCGGGCGGGCCGGAAGCGCCGGCCAGGTGGCTTCGTCCCCCTCGGATCCCTTTGGCACGGGCCTGATGTTTACTGGCGGGTACGCCAATGGGCACCCGCTTGGCAAGGATTCCGGGCCTGCCCGTGGCAAAGGCGGAAAGCCTGGCGGCAAGCCGGCTGGTAAGCCCGGCGGCAAGCCTGGTGCAAAGCCGGTGGGCGCGAAAGCGGGCGGCGGCAAACCGGGTGGCGCCAAGCCTGCAAAGAATGGCAAGCCGCGGCGCCCCAAGGCTGCGAATTCGGGTGTGGCCGGTCCGGTGCCCGCCGGCGTGGTGGCGGTGGCGGCCGGCGCTCCCCGCAAGGCCCGCGATGGTAAACCGGGCAAACCCGGTGCCGCTGGCGGCCCCCGCAACGGGCAGCCGGCGCGCTCCGGTGCCAAGCCGCAGGGCAACAAGGCGGCGCCTAAGCGCAGCGGTCCGCGTGGCGACGACTGGCAACCCAAGAGTGCTTCGGCGCACGAGTCCCGTCTGGGCTTCCTGGGCGGAAATCGCGGGCGCGGAGGGCGTTGATTCCACCAGCCGTCCCGCGTTGGCGCGCCTGTCCGGGGCCCTTGCCCTAAACCCGTGACGTAGCAGGCAATTTTCCTGGTTATCTGGTAAAATTGTTGGTTTTCATGGCGCGAGGTCCCGGCGCTGCGGTGCCAGCCTATAGCTTGGTGCCCGCTCGGCGATCGGCTTTTTGCGCGCTAGGTTTCGCGGGTTCGGTCATGCTGGCAGCGCCACACAGGCGGCCGGTCAAGCCGGCGAACGCAGCTGCTGCTGGCCGCAGGTAATGCCAAAGGCAGCCGCTTCGGCCCGCGAGCAGGAATACAAGGTCGCAATATTTGGGCTCGGGCCCGGTGTTGGGTTTTCAGCGGGTCTTCCGCCGTGAACCCTGGCCGGGGGCCGGGCAATACGGTGGGCTGGGTTTGCAGCCCATTTTTTTTGAGTGTATGGCTGATATATACGCATTGACCCAACAGGCACTGGCCGGCATGGACGTCGAATTGGTCGACGTCGAACGCGCCGCGCTCGGCTTGCTGCGCGTTACCATCGACAAGGCGGGCGGCGTGCGCATCGAAGACTGCGAACAAGTGTCGCGGCAGCTCTCGCGCGTCTACGAGGTCGAGAACATCGACTACAAGCGGCTCGAGGTCGGCTCGCCGGGCATCGATCGCCCCTTGCGTACCGAGGCCGAGTTCCGTCGGTTCGCGGGCGAGCGGGTCGAAATCAAGCTGCGTCAGCCGCTGGATGGTCGCAAGGTGTTTTCAGGCGTACTGTCCGTGCCCGCCACCGAAAGTGACGTGGGCGCCGATACGCAGACCGTATTCGGTCTCGAATTTGAGGCAAAGAAGGACGACATCCAGGTGTTGAACTTCACGCTCGGCGATGTCGAGCGTGCCAAACTGGATCCCGTTCTGGATTTCAAGGGCAAAAAGCGATGAGTCGCGAAATTCTTCTGTTGGTCGATGCCTTGGCGCGTGAAAAGAACGTCACGCGCGAAGTGGTTTTCGGAGCGCTCGAAAGCGCGCTGGCTTCGGCCATGAAAAAACGCTTCAAAGATGACGCCGATATTCGCGTCGCCATCGATCGCGAAACTGGCAGCCACGAAGGCTTTCGCCGGTGGCTGGTGGTGCCCGACGAGGCCGGTCTGCAAGAGCCCGACAAGCAGGAAATGCTGTCCGACGCGCTCGAGCTGGTGCCCAATATCCAGGTGGGCGAATACATCGAAGAGCCGCTCGAGCCCATCGAGTTCGGCCGCATTGGCGCGCAGGCTGCCAAGCAGGCCATTCTGCAGAAGATCCGCGACGCCGAGCGCGAGCAGGTGCTCAATGATTTCCTCGATCGTGGCGAGACCATCATCTCGGGCACGATCAAGCGCATGGACAAGGGCGACATCATTGTCGAAACCGGCAAGATCGAGGCCCGGCTGCCGCGCTCCGAAATGATCCCGAAGGAAAACTTCCGGGTGGGCGACCGCCTGCGTGCCTTCGTCCTGAAGGTCGATCACGCCGCGCGCGGGCAGCAGGTCATCCTGTCTCGCACGTCTCCCGAGTTCATCCGGCAGTTGTTCGAAAACGAAGTCCCCGAAATCGAGCAGGGGCTGCTCGAAATCAAGGCTGCTGCTCGTGATCCCGGCGTACGTGCCAAAATTGCCGTCATCGCCTATGACAAGCGCATCGATCCCATCGGTACCTGCGTCGGTATGCGGGGCTCGCGCGTCACCGCGGTGCGCAACGAACTGGGCGGCGAACAGGTCGACATCGTGTTGTGGTCCGAAGATCCGGCGCAGTTCGTCATCGGCGCGCTGGCTCCGGCCAACGTCGAGTCCATCGTTGTCGACGAAGACAAGCACGCCATGGATGTGGTGGTCGACGAAGAAAACCTTCCCAAGGCCATCGGCGCCAAGGGCCAGAACGTGCGTCTGGCGTCCGAGCTGACCGGCTGGCAGATCAACATCATGACGCCGGAAGAAAGCCTCAGCCGCCAGGAAACCGAGCGTGCCGGGCTGCGTACGGCCTTCATGAGCAAGCTTGATGTCGATGAAGAAGTCGCCGATATTCTGATCGACGAAGGCTTCACCGGCATTGAAGAGATTGCCTACGTGCCCATGCACGAACTGCTGGAAATCGAGGCATTCGACGAAGACACCATCAACGAGCTGCGTGCGCGTGCCCGCAACGCGCTTCTCACTGAGGCCATCGCCCAGGAAGAGCGCCTTGAAACGGCACAAGACTTGCTCGAACTCGAAGGCATGACGCCGGAACTGGCCTCGAAGCTGGCCGAACGGCAAGTGCTGACGCGTGATGATCTGGGCGAACTGGCCACCGACGAGCTCGCGGAAATCGCGGGGCTCGACGAGCAACAGGCCAGCGACTTGATCATGCGGGCCCGGGCCCACTGGTTCAATGAAGAATAGCCAGGCCGGTGCCGAACCAGGTGCTTGCGCGGCCATGCCGCTCGAGCACCGTCGTTGTAATCGCTGCATATAGAGGGAAGATAGCCTAATGTCGAGTAATACTGTCGCCCAGTTCGCTACCGAGCTGAAAATGCCAGCCAACGTGCTGCTCGAGCAGCTGCGTTCGGCCGGTGTTGACCTCAACTCGGTAGATGACGCGGTCACCGACAGCGACAAGGCGAAGCTGCTCGACTCGCTGCGCCGCGCCCATGGCGCGACCGAGGGCAAGAAGATCACCTTGACGCGTCGCCAGACCTCCGAAATCCGCCAGGCCGACGCCACCGGCCGGTCGCGCACCATTCAGGTCGAAGTGCGCAAGAAGCGTGTGTTCGTCAAGCGCGACCCATCCGAGCTTGCTCTCGAACAGGCGCGGGCCGATGCGGCCGCTCCCGAAGCGGACCCCGTGCCCGAGACGCCGGTGCCTGCCGAATCCGTATCCGCGCCGGTGTCAGCGCCGCCGCCTGCTGCCGACCCGCAGCCGGCACCCGAAGCCGCTGCCGCCGACACGCCGCCTCAGCAGCCGGCCGTCGAGCCGACTCCTGCCCCCGTGGCCCAGGCCGAGCCTGAGCCCCAACCTGAACCGGCAGCCCAGCCGGCAGAAGCCCCGGCCGAGCCGGCCCCGCCTGCCGTTGCAGAGCCCGCCGCCGAGCGCGAGGCCGACCCCGCCCCGCCGGAACCTGCTGTGCAAGCCGAAATCGAAACTGCCACCAAAACCACTGAACAGGCCGTCCCGGCCCAGGCCGAACCTGTCGCCGCCAAGCCCGAGCCCGCTGCGCCCGCCGCTCCCCGCTCCGGCCGCACCGCCGATGGCCGTCGCGCCGGGCCTCCGCCCAGCGCGGCTGCATCGGGGCCGGCGCTCGACGCCGCCGGACGCGAGCAGGCGCGCCGCGCCGCCGAGGCCGAAGCCGCCGCCTTGCGCGAGATGCTCAACCGTCCTCGCAAGGTGCTTCGTGCGCCCGAACCCGAGGCGCCCGCTGCGCCGCTGTCCGGTACGCTGCACAAGCCTGCCGGCAAGCCGGCCGCGCCGGGCGCAAAGAAAGACGCCAAGCCGGGCGTAACCGGTTCCAAGAAAACCATCAAGACCGCCGAAGTCGCCTCCACCTGGAGCGACGACGCCTCCCGCAAGAAGCCTGCTGACACCAAGTCCGGCGCTCCCAGCCGCGACGGTTGGCGCGCGGGCGGCAAGGGAGGCAAGGGTGGCCGCAACAGCCGCAACCAGCATGCTGATCGCCGGCACGAGCCCGCGCCGCAGGAATTCATCGCGCGCGAAGTGCATGTGCCCGAAACCATCAGCGTCGCCGACCTGGCGCACAAGATGTCGGTCAAGGCTGCCGAGGTCATCAAGCAGTTGATGAAGCTGGGCCAGATGGTCACCATCAACCAGGTGCTCGATCAGGAAACCGCCATGATCGTGGTGGAAGAGCTCGGTCACGTGGCCATTGCCGCCAAGCTCGACGATCCGGAAGCTTTCCTGGACGAAACCCCGGCTGCCGTCGAGGCCGAAGCCAAGCCGCGTGCTCCGGTCGTGACCGTCATGGGTCACGTCGACCACGGCAAGACGTCGCTGCTCGACTACATCCGTCGCGCCAAGGTCGCGTCTGGCGAGGCGGGTGGCATCACGCAGCACATCGGTGCCTATCACGTCGAAACCGAGCGCGGCATGGTCACGTTCCTCGACACCCCGGGCCACGAGGCGTTCACGGCCATGCGGGCGCGTGGCGCCAAGGCGACCGACATCGTCATTCTGGTGGTTGCCGCCGACGACGGCGTCATGCCCCAGACGCGCGAAGCCATCCACCATGCCAAGGCGGGCGGGGTGCCGTTGGTCGTGGCTGTCAACAAGATCGACAAGCCCGAAGCCAACCCCGACCGCGTCAAGCAGGAACTGGTGGCCGAAGAGGTCGTGCCTGAAGAGTACGGCGGCGATGTCCCGTTCGTGCCGGTGTCCGCGAAGACCGGTGCCGGCATCGACGATCTTCTCGAAAACGTCTTGCTGCAGGCCGAAATTCTGGAACTCACGGCTCCCGTCGAGGCTCCGGCCAAGGGGCTGGTCATCGAAGCGCGCCTCGACAAGGGCCGCGGCCCGGTGGCTACCATCCTGGTGCAGAGCGGCACGCTCAAGCGTGGCGACGTCGTGCTGGCGGGCGCAAGCTTCGGGCGCGTGCGCGCCATGGTCGACGAGAACGGCAAGCAGATTCAGGAAGCCGGTCCTTCGATACCGGTCGAGATCCAGGGCCTGACCGAGGTTCCGGCTGCCGGCGACGAACTCATGGCGCTGGCCGATGAGCGCAAGGCTCGCGAAATTGCGCTGTTCCGTCAGGGCAAGTTCCGCGATGTCAAGCTGGCACGCCAACAGGCCGCCAAGCTGGAGTCGATGTTCGACAACCTCGGCGAAGGCATGCAGACCTTGGCGCTCATCGTCAAGACCGACGTACAGGGTTCGCAGGAAGCGCTGGTGAATTCGCTCACCAAACTGTCTACCGACGAAGTGCGGGTGCAGGTCGTGCATGCCGCGGTCGGCGGCATTTCGGAAAGCGACATCAACCTGGCCATTGCCTCGAACGCCGTGGTCATAGGCTTCAATGTGCGCGCCGAGCAAAGCGCCAAGAAGCTGGCCGAGTCCAACGGCATCGATGTGCGCTACTACAACATCATCTACGACGCCGTTGATGAAGTGAAGGCAGCCATGTCGGGCATGTTGGCGCCCGAGAAGAAAGAAGAGATCATCGGCCTGGTCGAAGTGCGCGAGGTCTACACGATTTCGCGTATTGGCACCGTCGCAGGCTGCATGGTGCTCGACGGTGTGGTGCGCCGCGATTCCCAGGTTCGGTTGTTGCGCAACAATGTCGTGCACTGGACCGGCCATCTCGATTCGCTGCGCCGCTTCAAGGACGACGTCAAGGAAGTCAAGTCGGGCTTCGATTGCGGCCTGACGCTGCGTGGCAGCAATGACCTCCAGATGGGCGACCAGCTGGAAGTCTTCGAAATCAAGGAGATCGCCCGCACCCTCTAAGGGTGGGGCGTATCCCGGATCTTCCATGAGTCGTCATAAGTCCAAAGCCATACCAGGCCGCAATCTGCGGTTGGCCGACCAGATCCAGAAGGATCTGGCCGGCCTCATCCAGCGCGAATTCGACGTATCGCGGGCGGGGTTGATCACCTTGTCCGGTGTCGAGCTGTCGGCCGATTACGCCCACGCCAAGGTGTACTTCACCGTGTTGGGCGCCGAACCCGACGCTGCCGGCGCATTGCTCAACGAAAAGGCAGGCTGGCTGCATTCCCAGCTCTACAAACTGCTGCATATCCACACAGTGCCCACGCTGCGCTTCGTACACGACGCCCAGATCGCGCGCGGCATCGAAATGTCGGCTCTCATCGACCGAGCCAATCGCTCCGGCCCGACCCCGCACGAGCCCGACGAACCCGAAGACCAGCGCTGACCGGCTGTCGTCGCTGCTACAATTTTTTTTCCCGGATTAGACGATGGCCAAACGACGCGGGCTCGCGCTCGACGGTGTCCTGTTGCTTGACAAGCCCGTAGGGCTGTCCAGTAACCATGCCTTGCAACGCGCGCGCCGTGCCATGGACGCCGCCAAAGCAGGGCATACGGGTACACTAGATCCGTTTGCGACCGGCCTGCTGGTATGTTGCATGGGGCGCGCCACCAAAATCTCCGGCGCCATGCTCAATGCCGACAAGACCTACCGTGCCACCCTGCAGTTCGGCGAGGAAACCGACTCGGGCGACCTCACCGGGCACGTGGTAGCGCGGGCCACCGACGGCTACAGCGTTACAGAAGCCGCGCTGCGCGACGTGCTGACACGTTTCCAAGGCACCATCGAGCAGGTGCCGCCCATGTATTCGGCGCTCAAGCGCGATGGCAAGCCTTTGTATGAGTACGCGCGCCAGGGCATCGAACTGGAGCGCCCGCCTCGACAGGTCACGCTGTATCGCATCGAGCTGTTGTCGCTGGAAGGCAATCGGGCCGAGATCGATGTGGCCTGCAGCAAGGGCACCTATATACGCACCCTTGCCCAGGACATCGGGCGGGCGCTGGGCTGCTATGCCCACCTGGCGGCGCTGCGGCGCACGCACGTCGGGCCGTTTTCGCTGGACCGCGCCGTCACGCTCGAGGCCTTGCAAGCCATGACAGACCCCAAGCAGGCTTTGCTTGCCATGACCGAACTGCCGGAGGGCTTGCTGCCCCCCAAACAGACCTTAAAGGACCCGCTATGACCCGCGCCCTGCGCAACGTCGCCATCATCGCTCACGTCGACCACGGAAAAACCACCCTGGTCGACCAGTTGCTGCGCCAATCCGGTACTTTCCGCGAGAACCAGGCGCTCACCGAACGGGTCATGGACTCGAACGACCTCGAGAAAGAACGCGGCATCACCATTCTTGCCAAGAACTGTGCCGTGGAATACCAAGGCACGCACATCAACATCGTCGACACCCCGGGCCACGCCGATTTCGGCGGCGAAGTCGAACGCGTGCTGTCCATGGTCGACGGTGTGCTGCTGCTGGTGGATGCCGTCGAAGGCCCCATGCCGCAAACGATTTTCGTCACCCGCAAGGCGCTGGCACTGGGCCTGAAGCCCATCGTGGTGGTCAACAAGGTCGACCGGCCGGGCGCCCGGCCCGATTTCGTCATCAACGCGACCTTCGACTTGTTCGACAAGCTGGGCGCCACCGAAGAGCAGCTCGACTTTCCGGTGGTGTACGCCTCCGGCCTGTCAGGATATGCCGGCCTCACGGCGGATGTGCGCGAGGGCGATATGCGCCCCCTGTTCGAGGCAATCATCCAGCACGTGCCGCAACGCGACGACGATCCGGATGGCCCGCTGCAGATGCAGATCATCTCGCTCGATTACAACAGCTATGTGGGCAAGATCGGCGTAGGGCGCATCAATCGCGGCCGCATCCGTCCCGGCATGGACGTGGCTTACCAATTCGGGCCGGAAGGCGCGTCGGGCAAGGGCCGTATCAACCAGGTGCTGACCTTCAAGGGCCTGGAGCGTGAGGTCGTTGCCGAAGCCGAAGCCGGCGATATCGTACTGATCAACGGCATCGAGGAAATCGGCATCGGGTGCACCGTCATGGACGCTTCCAAGCCCGAGCCGTTGCCCATGTTGCGCATCGACGAGCCCACGCTCACCATGAACTTCATGGTGAACACGTCGCCCCTGGCGGGCCGCGAAGGCAAATTCGTCACCAGCCGCCAGTTGCGCGACCGCCTCGAGCGCGAGTTGAAGTCCAACGTTGCGCTGCGTGTGCGCGACACCGGCGACGATACCGTGTTCGAAGTGTCAGGCCGTGGTGAACTGCACCTGACCATCCTGCTGGAAACCATGCGTCGCGAAGGCTACGAGCTGGCGGTATCGCGCCCGCGCGTGGTGTTCAAGGAAATCGACGGCGTCAAGTGCGAGCCTTTCGAGGCCTTGACGATCGACGTCGAAGACGCGCACCAGGGTGGCGTCATGGAAGAGCTGGGCCGGCGCAAAGGCGATCTGCAGGACATGCAGCCCGATGGCCGTGGTCGCACCCGGCTCGAGTACCTGATTCCCGCTCGTGGTCTCATCGGGTTCCAGAACGAGTTCCTCACGCTTACGCGCGGTACGGGCCTCATGAGCCACATCTTCCATGAATATGCGCCCATGCGCGAGGGTTCGATCGGCGAACGCCGCAACGGCGTGCTGATCAGCCAGGACAACGGCGATGCCGTGGCCTACGCGCTCTGGAAACTGCAGGATCGCGGCCGCATGTTCGTCAGCCCCGGCGAGGCCTTGTACGAAGGCATGATCATCGGCATACACAGCCGCGACAACGACCTCGTCGTCAACCCCATCAAGGGCAAGCAGCTGACCAACGTGCGCGCCTCGGGCACCGACGAGGCCGTGCGTCTGGTTCCGCCGATTCAGCTGTCGCTCGAGTACGCGGTCGAGTTCATCGACGACGACGAACTGGTTGAAATTACGCCCAAGTCGATCCGCCTGCGCAAGCGCCATCTGCAAGAGCACGAACGCCGCCGCGCGTCGCGCGAAAACGCCTGAACAGCCGACGTACCGGCTTGAAGGCAACTGGCGGCGCCCATGGGGCGCCGCTTTTTTTTAACGCACCGTGCGCTGGTAGCGAAATTCCTGGGTCGCACCCCCGTATCCGTATGCCGAAGCGCGTGCGTCGATGACGTGCACGTACGAACATTCGTGCAGATTCCCCAACAGTTGTTCGAACGCTGCGTGGATGGCCGCGATATACCGTGCTTTCTCCTGCTTGGTATTGGTTTCGTCGGTCACGCTGATGTCCAGGTGAAAGGCGCTGTGGCCAGTCTCGGCGAGGCTCCGCCCGGCAATGAACCATTGCTCTGGGGCAATGTACAGCAGGGTGACGGCGGTGACGGCAGGGTCCTTGCCCAGGATCGACTGGGTGAGAGCGGTCACTTGTTCGACGGCGCGGCGGCTCGTGGCAGCCTCCGGCTGGCCTGATAGATGGATCACGATATGGGGCATGAGGGGCTCCGGGGGGCTCGGTTCAAGGGCGGCCGACATTCGACCGTGAAGCCAGTCTAACGATGCTTTTGACATCTGAAAAACGGGAATTTATGATCGAATCCATCGGATAAACCGTTGGATAGAACATGTCTGGCTTCGATCTTGGTCAGTTGCGTACGTTTGCAGCGGTGCTCGATGCGGGTAGCCTCACGGCAGCGGCTCCGCTGGTGCACCTGTCGCAGTCCGCTGTCAGCGAACAGATACGCAAGCTCGAGCAGCGGGCCGGACAGGCATTGCTGGTGCGGGGTAAGGCCGGTGTGCGCGCCACGCCCGCGGGATTACGGCTGCAGGCGCATGCCGCCCGCATTCTTGCGATGGCCGATGAAGCATTGCGCGATATTCGCGGCGTGCCGCTCGATGGCGATCTGCGGCTGGCGCTGACCGATTACTTCCGGCCTCGCGACATTGCAGGCCTGTTGCGCCGCCTGAACCAGCAGTATCCGCAGGTGAGGCTGCATGTTGCCATGATGAAAAGCGGCGAAGTGCAGGCGGCCTGCGCGCGCGGCGAGTACGACCTCGGCCTGACCATGCACGTGCGCGGCCGCGGAGCACCGCGAGAGCCGGGCAAGGTGCTGCGGCGCGAGCCCCTTTGCTGGATGGCCGCTCCAGGCATGCGGCTCGATCGCGCCGCTCCGGTGCCCTTGCTGGTGCTGCCCGAATCATGCGCGTTGCGCCAGTTCACCGAACAGGTGTTGGCACGGCGCGCCCGTCCGCACGTCGTCGCCCACGTGGCCTCGGGGGTGGCGGGCTTGCAACTGGCTTTGGCGGCCGGTCTGGGGGTGGCCTGCCTGAACGAATCAGCGCTGGGTCCCGGCGTCGAACGGATCAGCGGCGCCGGTCTGCCTTCGCTGCCCCAAGCCAGTTTCTGCCTTCTGCCGGCACGTGCGGGCGAAACCCCTTTCGTGTCCCGCGCGCGCGAGGCGTTGGCCCAGGCCCTGGCCGCCTGATGGGCGGCGTCAGGCCGGCAGGGTGGGGGGGTAGTCGGCCATCTGCCACCGTTTGTGAAAGTCCACCACTCTGCGGACCACCTTGTGTGGATCATCTTCGATGGTGAACAGCTCCAGGTCGTGGGCCGCGATCATGCCGTTGGGCAGCATCTGGTCGGCCAGCCAGTCGACCAGGCCGTGCCAGTACTCGCTGCCCACCAGAATGACCGGAGCGGGCGGCACCTTGCCGGTCTGGATCAGGGTCAGGGCCTCGAAAAGCTCGTCCATGGTGCCGAAGCCGCCCGGCAGCGCCACATAGGCAAAGCTGTGCATGAAGAACGTCGCCTTGCGCGAATAAAAGTACTCGAAAGACAGGCTGATGGTCTGGTATTCGTTGTTGTGCGCCTCGTGCGGCAGGCTGATGTTCAGACCCACGCTGGTGCCTCCCGCTTCGAAGGCTCCCTTGTTGGCGGCTTCCATGATGCCGGGGCCGCCGCCGGCGATCACGGCAAAGCCTGCTTCGGCGAGGTCCCTTGAAATGGCCACGCAGGTTTCATAATGCGGCGAATCGCGGCTGACGCGCGCGCTCCCGAACACGCTGACGGCGGGGCCGATGTCGGCCAGTTTTTCTGCCGCCGTCTCTATCTCTGACATAATCACCGGTATTTGCTTGCCGGCGGGCGTTTCTAGTTCTGCCTTTGTAACCATGAATAAAACCTTATTGCTGGTAGACGGTTCGAGCTACTTGTACCGCGCATTTCACGCTATGCCTGATCTGCGCAATTCGCAAGGCGAACCGACGGGGGCGCTCTATGGCGTCGTCAATATGCTGCGCAAGCTGGTCTCGGATCATAAAGCCGACTACGCCGCCTGTATTTTCGACGCGCGTGGCAAGACTTTCCGCGACGATCTGTTTTCCGACTATAAATCCCATCGTCCTCCCATGCCCGAAGACCTGGCCGCACAGGTCGATCCGATTCACCAGGCCGTGCGCGCGCTGGGATGGCCGGTGCTGGCCATCGAAGGCGTCGAGGCCGACGACATCATCGGCACGCTGGCGCACCAGGCCGCCAGCCAGGGCATCCACACCATTGTCTCCACGGGAGACAAAGACCTGGCGCAACTGGTCAATCCCCACGTCACCCTGGTCAACACCATGAGCGGCGAGGTTCTCGACGTACCGGGTGTCGAGCGCAAGTTCGGCGTGCCCCCGGAGCGCATCGTCGATTACCTGATGCTGGTGGGCGACACCGTCGACAACGTGCCCGGGGTTACCAAAGTGGGTCCCAAGACGGCCGTCAAATGGCTTTCCGAATTCGGCACCATCGATGCCCTGATCGCGCAGGCAGAAACGATCAAGGGCGTAGCAGGTAGCAACCTGCGTGCCGCGATCGGCCAGTTTCCGTTGACGCGGCAGTTGCTTACGGTGAAGTGCGATTGCGACCTCACCGGACACCTCAGCAGCGTCGCCGAGCTGGCGCCGCGCCAGCCCGACGTCGATACCCTGCAGGCGCTTTACGAGCGCTACGGATTTCGCACCTGGCTGCGTGAACTCACGGGTGACGCCCAGCGCGTCCCTCAGGGTGATGCCCGGGTCATCGCCGAGGCACCCGCCGCGCCGGCCGAACTGCGCTATCAGATCATCGCTACCTGGCCCGCCTTCGACGAATGGATGGCGCAAGTGGCCGAGGCTGAGCTGGTGGCCGTCGATACCGAAACCACCTCGCTCGATGAAATGCAGGCCAGCCTGGTCGGTATTTCGATGGCGGTGGCGCCCGGTGTGGCGTGTTATATCCCTGTCGCGCACCGCGGCCCCGACAGTGCCGAACAGCTGCCCAAGCAGGCTGTGCTCGAGCGCCTGCGCGCCTGGCTGCAGGACCCCGCGCGGGCCAAGCTGCTGCACCACGCCAAGTACGATGCCCATGTGTTCGCCAACGAGGGTATCGCGCTGGCGGGTATCGTCGAAGACACGATGCTGCAGGCCTATGTGCTGGAATCGCATCGCGGCGTGGGCCTCAACGACCTGGCCCAGCGCTACCTGGGCCGGGCCGGCATCAGCTATGAAGAGCTGTGCGGCAAGGGGGCCAAGCAGATCTGCTTTGACGAGGTCGCCGTCGACCGGGCCGGCCACTATGCCTGCGAAGATGCCGATTTCACTTTGCAGTTGCATCATGCCTTGCGCCCACGGGTGGCAGCTGACGCCGGGCTCGAGCGTATCTACCAGCTCGAGATCCAGGTCTCGCGGGTGCTAACCATCATCGAGCGTAACGGCGTCAAGGTCGATGCAGCGGAACTGGGCCGCCAGAGCCACCGGCTGGGCCAGGAAATGCTCACGCTCGAGCAGCGCGCCTACGAGCTGGCCGGCCAGCCTTTCAACCTGAACTCCCCCAAGCAACTTGGCGAGATTCTGTTCGGCCGCATGCAACTGCCGGTGGTGCGCAAAACCGCTGGCGGCGCCCCTTCGACCGACGAAGAAGTGCTGTCCAAGCTGGCGCAGGACTACCCGCTGCCACAGGTGCTGCTTGAATACCGTGGCCTGTCCAAGCTGAAGTCCACCTATACCGACAAGCTGCCGCGCATGATAAATGCGCGAACGGGCCGCGTGCACACGCACTACTCGCAGGCCGCCGTCATCACCGGCCGCCTGGCCTCGTCCGAGCCCAATCTGCAGAACATCCCGGTACGCACCGAAGCCGGGCGAAGGGTGCGCGAGGCTTTCGTTCCCGAGCGCGGCGTGCTGGTGTCGGCCGATTATTCGCAGATCGAGTTGCGCATCATGGCGCATGTATCCGACGACGAAAATCTGCAGCGGGCGTTCGCTGCCGGTGAAGACATCCACCGCGCCACCGCCTCGGAAATCTTCGGCGTGGCGCTGACCGACGTCGCTGCCGAACAGCGTCGCGCCGCCAAGGCAATCAATTTCGGACTCATCTACGGCATGGGGGTGTTTGGCCTGGCGTCCAACCTCGGCATTACCCGCGACGCCGCCCAGGCTTATATCGACCGGTATTTCGCCCGTTATCCCGGCGTGGCGCAGTACATGGAGCAAACCCGCCAGCTGGCGCGCCAGCAAGGGTACGTCGAAACGGTTTTCGGTCGCCGGCTGCAGCTGCCCGACATTCGGGCCGCGTCCGGGCCACGCCGCCAGGGCGCGGAACGCGCAGCCATCAATGCGCCGATGCAGGGAACCGCCGCCGACCTGATCAAAATGGCCATGATCGCCGTCCAGGACTGGCTGGATTCTGGCGGCTACGCCACTCGCATGATTATGCAGGTTCACGACGAACTCGTGCTCGAAGTTCCCGACGAAGAGGTCGAGACTGTCAGGGCGCGCCTGCCGGAACTGATGTGCGGGGTGGCCCAGCTCAGAGTGCCCCTGGTCGCCGAGGTCGGGGTCGGTCCGAACTGGGAACGCGCGCACTGAAAAAGGGTGGGGCGACAGACTGAAATGATATAATATATCTTCTTCGTATTCACCCGCCCCTCCTTCCATGTTGCTCACCTGGATCTTGCTGGCCACCATGGCCGGCGGCTTTATCGCCGTGGCGATCGCCAGCTGGCTGGCTTATCGCGTCTTCAGCAAGTACCTGCACCACATGGTGAGCCTGTCTGTGGGCGTGCTGCTGTCCGTGGCGCTGCTGCACCTGCTGCCCGAGGCCTTCGAAAGCGCTACCGCGGACCCCCACACCCTGTTCGCCCTGATGTTGGCCGGATTGCTCGGATTTTTCGTGCTCGAGAAAATCGCTTTGCTGCGCCACAGCCATCACCATGAGGGCGATGGCCATCACCATCACAAAGGCCACGACCGCCATGTAGCGGGCCGAGGCGGGGTGCTGATCCTGGTGGGCAGTTCCTTGCACAACCTGTGCGATGGAGTGCTGGTGGCCGCCGCCTTCTTGGCGGACCCGGTGCTTGGCCTGCTTACCGCCGCGTCCATCATCGTGCACGAGGTTCCACACAAGCTCGGTGATTTCGTCGTGCTCATCAACGCGGGTCTGCCGCGCCGTCGCGCGTTCATGCTGATCCTGGTCACCAGCCTGTGCACTGCGCTGGGTGGCCTGGTCGGCTACTTCGTGCTGCAGCAGGCGCAGCAATGGGTGCCGTACGTGCTGGTGATTGCCGCCAGCAGCTTCCTGTATATCTCCGTGGCCGACCTCATCCCCCAGATGCACGAGCGTGGCTCGCTGCCCGAGGCAGTGCCCCAGTTGCTGCTGGTCGGCGTCGGGGTTATCGTCATCTATGGCGTCACATCATTTCTGCATCATGGGCAAGGCCACAGCCACGAATCCGATCTCGTGCACGGGCACACCCCGCACGGTGTGACGGCCCCCGCAGGCCATTCGGCCGTTCATACGCATTAGGGCCCGTTCGCGGGCCCCAGTACAGGAGTCCGCCATGAGTTTTGCCCCCGCAGCCGGTCTGCCCGCCGATACGACCATACGTACCGATACCCAAGATCTGGTCCACGGCGATTTCGACTTGCCTGTGCATGACGGCACCATAGCGGCCTACTACGCCGCGCCCCAGGGCAAATCGGGCGCGCCGGTCGTGCTGGTGGTGCAGGAAATCTTCGGGGTGCACGAACACATCAAGGATATCTGCCGTCGTCTGGCCAAGGCGGGTTATCTGGCCGTCGCGCCAGAGCTCTACCAGCGGCAGGGCGACCCTTCCACCTACACCGATGTGCCCAAGCTCATCCAGGACATCGTGGCAAAGGTGCCTGACGAGCAGGTGTATGCCGATCTCGATGCCTGCCTGGCGTGGGCGGCGCAACAGGGAGCCGACACCACGCGTGCCGGAGTCACGGGTTTCTGCTGGGGCGGGCGCCTCACGTGGATGTACGCTGCCCACAACCCCGGGATCAAGGCAGCGGTCGCCTGGTACGGGAAGCTCAGCACCGGCCACGGGCCCCTCATCAAGAAAGTCGTGCTCGACGTGGCGGCCGACAGCCATGCGCCGGTACTGAGTCTGTTCGGCGGTAAAGACGCCAGCATTCCCCTTGAAGACGTCGAGGCGTTGAAGAGCCGGCTGGCGCAGGGCAACGATGCCGCGCGGGAGTCCGAAGTGGTCGTCTATCCCGAAGCAGGGCACGGGTTTCTGGCCGACTATCGGCCCATGTACCGTGAGTCTGATGCCCGCGATGGCTGGCAACGCATGCTCGACTGGTTCCAGCGTTATCTAAGTTGAACCCGCGCGCGCGGCGCCGAGCGCTCAGTTTGCGGCTTCCCGCAGGCGGCTGGGCAGCAGTTCGCCATGGCGCGCCAGCAGCGGATACGCCGACGCGCCCACCAGGTGCGAATTGATGCCCTTCATGTCCCGCACAATGTCGAGATACAGGGCGCCGACCTCGGCGGCGTCCACTTCGCCCGCCTTGATCTTCTGAAGATGAAGCTCGGCCTCGCGCGCCTCGAATTCGCGGAACCGGGCTTTCTCGCCGGCCAGCTCGCGGGCCTGTGGCAGGTTGTCATTGACGAACAGCGCCGCCGCCGCGCGCTGGCTGGCGATCAGGCGCCCCAGGGTCTTGTCGACCTGCTGCTGCTGCTCGGGCGGCAGATGCCAGCCCTGCTTGCGCAGCCGGCCCACATGGTTGAGCAGGCCGTGGTATGCGATATCGGCGGCATGGCCAATGTTGCTCGCAAACGCCAGGATGTCGTCGAGCCGTTGCACATCGGCACGGGTCATGTTTTCGCGATCGAGCAGCGCCAGGTAGGTGGTGATGGCGGTTTCGATTTTATCGACCGCATTATCGAGCTGGCGCGCCTGCACCATGCGATGGCGGTTGTCGCGCTTGAAGCCGGCACGGGCGTACAAGAGCAGCGTCTGCAGCATATCTGCCATTCGCAGCGCCTCACGAGCCGCATTGCCCAGTGCAACGGCCGGCACGTCGCGAGCGGCCTCGTCCAGGTATTGCGGGCGCGCCGGATCATTGGGATCGGTTCTCCGCGGCAACCAGCGGGTCAGCAGCGCTGCGTACGGCGTCAGCACCGGCAGGAACACCAGGGCGATGGCTGCATTGAACACGGTATGGAAGTTCGCGACCTCGCGTGCGCTGTCTCCCCCCAGCACGGCCATCCAGGCAGGCAGCCAGGGCAATAGCAGCAGCCCGGCCAGCACGCCTGCAACCCGCGTCAGCAGATTACCCAGCGGCAGGCGGCGGGCAGCCGGGTCGTCGCCCGTGACGCCCTCTATCATGGGGTTCACCGCCGTCCCCAGGTTGGCACCCAGCACCAGTGCGAAGGCGAGCGCAGGCGTCACCAGTTGGTGGTCGGCCAGGGACATCACCAGTACCACCACCGCTACGCTCGAGTGCGCGGCCCAGGTCAGGACGGCAGCCAGCAGCACTGCCGCCACCGGTTGGGTCGCCAGCGCGTCCAGAACCACGGCCAATAGCGGCGCGCCCTGCAGCGGCGCGAACAACGACACGAGCTGATGCAGGGCAAGCAGCAGCAGGCCCAGACCGATGAATACCCGGCCCAGATCGCGGGGACGGCCGGGCGGATTGCGACGGAACATCCACACCCCGACCAGGATCAGGGCCGGCGCCAGCGAGGTCAGGTCGAACGACAATACCTGCACGATCAGCGTCGTGCCGACGTTGGCCCCCAGCATTGCCGCCAGCGCGGGGGCCAGCGCCACCACCCCGCCAGCGGCGAAACCCGTGATCATCAGGCCCGTGGCCGTACTGCTCTGCAGGGCGGCGGTGATGCCCAATCCCGTGCCGAATGCCCGCAGCCGGGTTCCCAGGGCTCGGCCCAGAGCGGCTCCCAGCGCAGCCCCGAACGCCCGCTGCACGCCGGTCTGCACCATGTGCACGCCCCACAGCAACAGAGCAACATAACCGGCGAAATTGATCAGTGGAAGAAGTCCCGACATGGTGGCCTGGTCGCTTCATATCAGCCGGCGGCGCCGGCGCAAGTAGAATGACACATCGATATAGAGTAATCATCGCACGGGCGGCGCAGTGCAAGGAAATGAACCCGCTGCACTGCCGCCCCTGCGCACGATCCTGACAGTCCTTGCCTGGGGGGCAGCCGTGGCGGTATCTGCTTTCGATCTCTTCAAAATCGGCATAGGGCCGTCCAGCTCGCACACCGTCGGCCCCATGCGCGCAGCCTTGCTGTTCGCGCACGGGCTGCAGAACGACGGCCTCCTGCCCAGGGTGGCCAACTTGCGGGTCGAGCTCTATGGCTCCCTGGGAGCCACGGGCAAGGGGCATGGAACCGACAAGGGGGTGATGCTCGGGCTGATGGGGCAGGCGCCTGACACGGTCGACCCCTCGGCCATCGCCGGCCTGCTGGAAAAGGTGCGAGCTCGCAAGATCCTGCCTGTGCTGGGGCGATTCGATGTACCGTTCGTCGAGAAAGACCACCTGCTGTTCTATCGGCGCGAAGCCATGGCTGAACATCCCAACGGCATGAAATTCCATGCCTACGATGGCGCGGGCGTCAGCCTTCGCGAATCGCGCTATCTGTCGGTGGGGGGCGGCTTCGTCGTCACTGCGGGCGCGCCCAATTCCCAGGTGATTGCCGCGCATGACCAGCTGCCTTACGCTTTCCGCACCGGACGCGAGCTGCTGGACATGTGCCGGGACCACGGTCTCACCGTGGCTCAGCTGATGCTGCGCAATGAATTGACGTGGCGCAGCCAAGCTGAGGTCGACGCCTCGCTCGACCGCATCTGGCAGGTGATGCAGGACTGCGTCAGCCGAGGCTGCGGCATCGACTACCCCGAGGCCGACGGTGAACTGCCCGGCCCACTCAAGGTCCGACGGCGAGCGCCCGAGTTATACCGCAGCTTGACCCAGCGCGCCGAGCGCACGCTCTCCGACCCCTTGTCCGTCATGGATTGGGTCAATCTTTACGCCATGGCGGTCAATGAAGAAAATGCCGCGGGCGGGCGGGTCGTGACGGCGCCCACCAACGGCGCTGCCGGCATCATTCCAGCCGTGCTGCACTATTACGACCGCTTCGTGCCGGCCGCCAACCCCCAGGGCGTGCGCGATTTCCTGCTCACGGCCGCCGCCATCGGTCTGCTGTACAAGTACAACGCCTCGTTGTCCGGCGCCGAAGTGGGCTGCCAGGGCGAAGTAGGTGTCGCCTGTTCCATGGCCGCCGGCGCGCTCGCCGCCGTGCTCGGCGGCACCGTGGCACAAGTCGAGAACGCTGCCGAGATCGGCATGGAGCACAATCTGGGCCTGACCTGTGACCCGGTGGGGGGGCTGGTGCAGATCCCGTGCATCGAACGCAATGCCATGGCGTCGGTGAAGGCCGTCAACGCAGCCCGCATGGCCTTGCGCGGCGACGGCCACCATTACGTATCGCTCGACTCGGTCATCAAGACCATGCGCGAGACTGGCGCCGATATGAAAACCAAGTACAAGGAAACCGCGCGCGGCGGCCTGGCGGTGAATATCGTCGAGTGCTGAATCGGCAGGCCGTCTCGGGCGACTGCGGCGTGCGGCTGCCTGCCGATTCTGCGGAGCTGGTCGTCTTGTCGGGCAGCGTCAAGCCGGAAGGAGGCCGGCACGGCGGCCGGCCATCGGGCTTCAGGGCGCAGATCCCTGGTGGCCTACCAGGCCAGGAAGGCCAAGACCAGCAGCAGCAGCAACGCCCATTTCGTCACCTTGTACACGGTGCGATTCCAGGCCTTGAACTGCTTGCGCTTCTGGTCAATGACCCAGTGCGCGTGCGTGAGCTTGTTGATCGCGCCAGT
The DNA here is from genome assembly GCF_054958705.1 of Bordetella sp. MIP270_01_BMS. NCBI lineage: Bacteria > Pseudomonadati > Pseudomonadota > Betaproteobacteria > Burkholderiales > Alcaligenaceae > Bordetella > Bordetella sp. MIP270_01_BMS. Next base: position 4,589,410 of record NZ_CM143297.1, read on the forward strand.
CTGATCGCCGCTGTCGTTGGGGGAGCTGGCGGCCGACATGACCACTCGCCCGAACCAGCGGTTGAAGGCTTCGGCCCAATGCCATTTCAGGGGGCGTTCGACGTCGCAGAACAGGATGATGCGGTTCGCATCGGTGTGGTTGTAGGCCTCATGCACGTAGGTCTCGTCGAACACCACACTTTCCCCGTCGCGCCAGCTGTACGTTTCGCCGTCCACGATAATGTGGCAGGCATCATGGTTGGGGGTGACCAGCCCCAGGTGGTAGCGCAGCGATCCGGCAAATGGGTCGCGGTGACGGTTCAGCTTGCCGCCGGGCGGCAACTCGGCAAACATGGCCGCCTTCACCTTGGGCAGGCTTTTCAGCAGGGCCACGGTGCGCGGGCACAGCTCTTCCGCGGACGGGTGGCGCGCGTCATACCACTTCAGGTAGAAGCGCTTCCAGCCATACTTGAAGAACGAGTTGAAACCGATGTCGTCGTGCCGCTCTGCCGCCTTGATGCGCCGGAGCTCGGCCATTTTCATGGCTTCCTCGCGGATGACCTCCCAGTTGTCGTCCAGTACCTGGAGCTCGGGAATTTCCCGCGCGGGCAGATAGGGCGTGGTGGGAACGCGGGAGCACAGCACCATGAACGCGTTCACCGGCGCCAGCAGCACCGATTGGTCCAGCAACTGTCGTGACAGCCGCAGCCTCACGCGGCCGCGGAAGTGGGCGAACAATATCGAGGCCAGCCAGAGGCCCAGTATCAGCCATTTCATGGGAACGCATTCGTCCGCCGGGGGACGGATTCCGTGTAAAACCATATTGTCACATAGCTCGCCCCACCGTGCCCCGGCCTCGCCGAAAGGCCCGCAGCCGGCCGGCCGACTGAGTACAATCCCGGCCATGTCCGAAGCCGTCATTTCCCCGCCTGCCTTTGTCCACCTGCGTGTCCATTCCGAGTTTTCGGTGGTGGACGGCATTGTCCGCATCCCCGACCTGATCAAGCGTGTCGCCAAGCTCGGCCAGCCCGCCGTGGCGCTGACCGACCTTTCCAATATCTTTGGCTTGATCAAGTTCTACAAGGGGGCCCGGGGCGCGGGAATCAAGCCGATCGCCGGCTGCGACGTCTGGCTTACCAACGACGAAGACCCGGACAAGCCGTTCCGGCTGCTGCTGCTGGTGCGCAACCACCAGGGCTATCTCAGCCTTTGCGAGCTGCTGACCCGGTCGTTCCTCGAGAACCAGGGTCGCGGGCGTCCCGAGGTGCGCCGCGAGTGGCTGCAGGGGTGCCAGGGTTTGATCGTGCTGTCCGGCGGGCGCGGCGGCGATATCGGCCATGCGCTCGACGCCGGCAACGCCGTCACGGCCCTCGCGCTGGCACGGCAATGGGCCCAGCTGTTTCCGGGCGCGTTCTACATCGAGCTGCAGCGTTCGGGGGTGGACGGCGACGAGGCCTACACCCAAGCGGCCATGCGCCTGGCTGCCGAGGCCGGTCTGCCGGTGGTGGCTACGCATCCCGTGCAGTTCCTCGACGAATCCGAATTCCAGGCGCACGAAGCACGGGTGTGCATTGCCCAGGGCGAGATTCTGGCCGATCCGCGCCGGGTGCGCCGGTTCAGCAAAGACCAGTACCTGCTCAGTTCCGAGGAAATGGCGCGGCGTTTTGCCGACGTCCCGTCCGCGCTGGCCAATACGGTGGAAATCGCCAAGCGCTGCAACCTGACCCTGGTGCTGGGCAAGCCGCGGTTGCCGAACTTCCCCACGCCCGACGGCATATCGCTTGACGACTACCTGGTGCAGCTCTCTGAAGAAGGGCTCGAAAAGCGCCTGCAGTTCCTGTTTCCCGACGAGGCTGAGCGGGAGTCCAAGCGAGCGCAGTATTACGAGCGGCTGCGCTGGGAATGCAAAACCATTATTCAGATGGGGTTCCCGGGCTATTTCCTGATCGTGCAGGACTTCATCAACTGGGGCAAGAATAACGGCGTGCCGGTAGGGCCGGGCCGCGGCTCGGGCGCCGGCTCGCTGGTGGCTTATGCACTGGGCATCACTGACCTCGATCCCATCCGCTATGACCTGCTGTTCGAACGCTTCCTGAATCCCGAGCGGGTCTCCATGCCCGACTTCGATATCGATTTCTGCCAGGACAACCGCGAACGCGTCATCGATTACGTCAAGATGAAGTACGGCCGCGAGGCGGTCAGCCAGATCGCGACGTTCGGCACGCTCGGCGCTAAGGCCGTCGTGCGAGACGCCGGGCGCGTGCTCGACATGCCCTACTTGTTCTGCGATGGGCTGTCCAAGCTGATCCCCTTCAACCCGGCCGATCCGTGGTCGCTGGATCGCACGCTCAAAGACGAGCCCGCATTCAAGGAACGCTACGAGCAAGAGGAAGAGGTCCGCGCGCTCGTAGACCTGGCCCGTCCGCTCGAAGGGCTGACGCGCAACATCGGCATGCACGCGGGCGGGGTGCTGATCGCCCCGGGCAAGCTCACCGACTTCTGCCCGTTGTATTGCCAGCCTGGCCAGGAAAACAGCGCCGTTTCGCAGTTCGACAAAGACGACGTCGAGGCCGCCGGCCTGGTGAAGTTCGACTTCCTGGGGCTGCGCAACCTCACGATCCTGGACTGGGCGGTGCGCTACGTACGCCAGTTCAACGAGTCCAAGCGCGATTTCGACATCATGGCGCTTCCGCTGGATGACGCCGCCGCATATAAAGTGCTGTGCGACGCCAACACCACCGCGGTGTTCCAGCTCGAATCGCGCGGCATGAAAGAGCTGCTCAAGAAGCTGCGCCCCAACACTTTCGAAGACATCATCGCCATGCTGGCCCTGTACCGCCCGGGGCCGCTCGAGTCCGGCATGGTCGATGACTTCGTGAACCGCAAGCACGGCCGCGCCGCGGTCGATTACTTCCATCCCGACCTGGAAGCCACCCTCAAGAGCACGTACGGGGTCATCGTCTACCAGGAACAGGTGATGCTGATCTCCCAGATCATCGGGGGCTACTCGCTGGGCGGCGCCGACCTTTTGCGGCGCGCCATGGGCAAGAAAAAGCCCGAAGAAATGGCCAAGCATCGCGAACTGTTCGAACAGGGCGCAAAAGAAAAAGGCCACGATCCCGATCTAGCGGTCAAGCTGTTTGACCTGATGGAAAAGTTCGCGGGCTACGGCTTTAACAAGTCGCATTCGGCCGCGTACGCGTTGATTGCCTACCAGACGGCGTGGCTGAAGGCCTATCACCCCACCGAGTTCCTGGCCGCCACCATGTCGTCCGACATGGATGACACCGACAAGGTGCAGGTGTTCTGCCGCGACGCTCAAGACAACGGGGTTGTGGTATTGCCGCCCGATGTCAACGCATCGGGGTATCGCTTCGAGCCTGTCGCCGACGAACACACGAAAAAAGGCAAACCTCCGCGCACCATGCGTTATGGCTTGGGCGCGGTCAAGGGAACGGGGCAGGGCGCGGTCGAAGAGATCTTGCGCTCGCGCGAGGCCGAGGGGCCATTTACCAACCTTTTCGACTTCTGCCGGCGGGTGAACAAGCACGCCGTCAACCGGCGTACCATCGAAGCGCTGATCAAGGCGGGCGCGTTCGACAGCATCGAACCCAATCGCGCCGCCATGCTGGCATCGGTCGGCACGGCAATGGAGGCGGCCGAACAGGCGGCCCGCAGCGCCAATCAGGTTTCACTGTTCGGTGACGACAGCAGCGATGTGGTGGCCGGCGAGCTCAGCAAGGTCGCGCCCTGGAACCTGCATACCAAACTCACCGAAGAAAAGGCCGCCCTGGGCTTTTATTTCAGCGGCCACCTGTTCGATCACTGGCGCGACGAAGTACGGCGCATCGTTCCCACGCAACTGGCGCGCATCGAGCCGCAACGCGACCTGCAATGGATGTGTGGTGTCCTGGCGGGCGTACGCACCATGCTGACACGGCGGGGCAAGATGGTGTTCGCCGTACTGGACGATGGCACCGCGCAGCTCGAGATCTCCGTGTTCAACGAGCTGTACGAAAAGCACCGCTCGCGCCTTCGTGAAGACCAGCTCATCATCGTGCAGGGCAAAGTCAGCAATGATGAATATTCGGGCGGCATGCGCATCGTGGCCGAGCAGTTGTACGACCTGCAGCTGGCGCGCGAGGCGCGGGCCAAATCGTTGCGTGTGCGGCTCAACGGACAGGCCGACGCCGCCCGGCTGCGCCAGATGCTCAACCCATTCCGAGCCGAGCCCGAGAACGGAATCCCCGGCGTCCCCGTCGATATCGTCTACCGCCGGGACAACTTCCAGTGCACGGTGCGGCTGGGCGAAGAATGGAGGGTGCGAATGGCCGATGCCCTGCTCGAAAATCTGTCCGCCTGGGCTCGTCCCGACGGCGTCGAGGTCACCTATTGATGAAGCCGCTGCGCATTCTCCACACTGAAGCCGCTGTCGCGTTCGGCGGGCAGGAACATCGCATCTTCAAAGAGATGCACGCCATGCGTGCGCGCGGTCATCACCTGGAAGCCCTGTGCCAGCCTCAGGCGCAGCTGGTGCCCCGCCTGCGTGACGCAGGGTTCACGGTGCATACGCTGCCCATGGGCGGGCTGGCCAACTACATGAAGGGCGTGGTCGCCATGCGGCGCATTCTGCGCGAAGGCCGCTACGACGTCGTCAATACGCACAGTCGCATCGACACCCTGATCGCCGGAACCGCCGGGCGGCTCTATGGGGGCCCGCTCATCGTGCGCACCCGCCACCTTGCCAGCAAGGTGGGTTCCATGCTTTCGTACACCTGGCTGCCGCATCGGGTTACCACGGTCAGCGAGTACGTGCGGCGCTACCTGATCAGCCGGGGGGTCCCGGCCGACCATATCGCCACGCTGTATTCGCCGGTGGTTCTGCCGCCACCCGTCGAAAATTCCTTGCTTCGCAGCGAACTCGGCCTGTCCGACGACGATATCGTCGTCGGATGCGTTGCGGTCATGCGGGCGGCCAAGGGGCACAAAGACCTGATCGACGCCGTGCAGCCCCTGATGGCCGAACGCTCGAACCTGCACATGGTTTTCGTCGGCTCCGGCTCGCCCACTTTCGAGCAGACGCAGGCCTATGTGCACGAGCTGGGTCTGCAGGACCGCATCCACCTGATGGGCACGCGCCGCGATGTTCCCAATCTGTTGGCGGGCTTCGATATTTTTGCGCTCGCCACCCAGCAGGAAGCCTCTGGCACCGTGTACGTCGAAGCGCAGGCCGCAGGGTTGCCTGTCATCGGGACCAACGTCGGCGGCGTGCCCGAAATGATGCGCGATGGCGTGACCGGCATCCTGGTGCCGGTCAAAGACCAGGGCGCGCTGCGGACGGCCTTGCAACGCCTTATCGACGATCCGCCGCTGCGGCGCCAGATGGGCGAAGCCGGGCGTCGCATGGTCTGGGAGGAAGGCGTGTTCTCGCCGGCGCGGCTGGCCGAGAATACCGAGTCCGTCTATCGCAAGTGGCTGGCGGAGAGGCAATCATGAAGAACGCGCCCAATGTACCCGTCCTGATGTATCACCATGTCACGCCAGCGGGCGGCATGATTGCCGTGACGCCGCAGGTATTCGAGCAGCAGATCTCCGGCATGGCGCGTGCCGGGTATACCTCGCTGGGCACGGCAGAGTTCGCCGCCTTCCTGGCGGGCGGCCGCGTGCCGGAAAAGTCGGTACTGATTACGTTCGACGACGGCTATCTCAATAACTGGACCTACGCGCACCCGGTGCTGCAGCGCTACGGCATGAAGGCCATACTTTTCCTGGTCACTGGCTGGGCCGGGCAAGGGCCCGTCCGGCCGTACGCGGGGCAGGGCGGCGCGGTGCCGGCCTCGCCAGATCATCACGAAACCAAGCGCTTGATCGCCGAGGGTCGCACCGACGAAGTCATCGTGCGCTGGAGCGAAGCCCAGGCCATGCAGGCTGCCGGCACCTTCGAAATCCATTCACACACGCACACGCACACGCGCTGGGACAGGCAATGCGGGCCCGATATCGCCGCCAAGCGCGGCCATATCGCGCGCGAACTCGCCGATTCCCGCGCCGCGCTCGAACAGCAGCTGGGCAACGCCAGCGATCACCTCTGCTGGCCGCAAGGCTATTTCGACGCCGATTACGTGCAAGCGGCCCGCGAGGCGGGCTTCCGCCACCTGTACACCACGGACGCGCTGGGCCAGAATCTTCCGGCAACCGACCCCGAACATATCTACCGTTTTGCCGTGCGCAATCTCGGCGGTTCCTGGCTCAATCGCCGTATCTGGCTTACGCGCCATCCGGCATGGGGCCCGCGCTACCACGCCTGGAAAGCCTGGAAACGACGCTTGAGGAACCGCGCATGACGCTATCGGTCATCATCATTGCCAAAAACGAGGCGGCGCACATCATTGGCTGTCTCGAATCCGTGGCATTCGCCGACGAGTTCATCGTGGTCGACTCGGGCAGCACCGACAACACCGTCGAACTGGCTCGTGACTTCGGCGCGCGCGTGCACATCACGCCCGACTGGCCAGGGTTCGGCCCTCAGAAAAACCGTGCCCTCGATCTGGCAACCGGCGACTGGGTGCTGTCGATCGACGCCGACGAACGCGTCACCCCCGAGCTGGCCCGCGAAATTCAATCGGTGCTGGCTGCTCCGCAAGCCGATGCTTATGAAATCGCCAGGCTCTCGGATTTCTGCGGACGGCTCATCCGGCACAGCGGATGGTGGCCCGACTACGTGTTGCGTCTGTTCAGGCGCGGCAGCGCGCGTTTCACCGACGCTGCCGTGCACGAACGCGTCGTACCCCAGCGGCCGCCCTTGCGTCTGAAGGGGCATTTCCTGCATTACCCATATCCGGACCTCGACGCGCTCATCAACAAGGTCAACCGGTATTCTTCGGACGCCGCGGCGATGATGCATGCGCGTGGCAAGCGGGCAACGGTGTTCAGCGCGCTGGGCCACGGCTTCTGGACTTTCGTGCGTATCTACCTGATCCGGCGCGGGTTCCTTGATGGGCGCCATGGGCTGGTGCTTGCCGTGACGGCGGCGGCGGGCAGTTTTTTTCGGTACGCCAAGCTGAGCTTCCTGTCCGATACGCGCAAGTGAAAATTCTCTACACGAACTTTCACCCGCGCAACGGCGGCGGCCATGCCACTTACGTCACGAGCCTGGCTCGGGCGCTGGCCGGCGTGCATCAGGTTACGGTGGCCACGCCCGGTACCAGCCGCCTGTTTCGCTACACGGCGGCGCTGCCGGGGGTGCGCACGGTAGACCTTCGCTTCTCGACCCGCCCCTCGTCGTGGTTTGGCGAACGTGCGGCGCTGCGCCGTCTGGTGTCGGACGAACGTTTCGACCTCATCCACGTGAATGGCTCGGCCGACCATAAACAGGTCATGCTGGCGCTGGCCGGCCTGCGCGGCCGCCCACGGGTGGTATTCACGAAACATAACGACCATCCCCTCGATACCCTGGGCCATCGCTTGCGCGCCCGGTTGGCCACTGATCATGTCATTGCCGTCAGCGACTACGTTCGCGGCATGATCGAACGCTCCCCATACCGCCGCCTGCCCGTCGACACTATCCGGCACGGTATCGATACCGATTACTTTGCCCCGCAAACGGGTCCCGCGGCCGAGGCGCTGCGCAATCACTATTTCGGTGCGGGCTGGCAAAGCCAGCTGCTGCTGGGCAGCGCGGGCGGTACCGACTACGACAAAGGCTGGCTGGACCTGGTCGAGGCCGCTGCCACGCTGCCCGACGCACAACGCCAGCGCGTGCGCATCCTCGTGGCAGGCGACCCCCCCAACGAGGCCAAGCTGGCCCGGGTGCGCGCTGCGGGCATGCAACAGCAGGTGGTGTTTCCCGGCTTGCTCGACGACGTGCGTGACGCACTGGCTTGCTGCCACGCTGGCTTCGTACTGTCGTATCGCGAAGCCCTGTCGTATGCGTGCCGCGAAATGATGTCGCTGGGGCTGCCGGCCTTGGTCAGCAATGCTGGCGGCTTGCCTGAAAACGTCACGCCGGGCGTCGATGGATGGATCGTACCGGTGCGCGACCTATCCGCCATGGCGTCGGTGTTGCAAAGCATGCTCGCCGAGCCGGAGCGGCTGGCCGCGATGGGGGCGGCGGCGCGCCGTACGGCCGTGGATCACTTCAATCTGCCCGCCTTCACCGAGGCCACGCTAGACGTCTACCGTCGCACCCTGGCTGCCTGACTCCCCGGCACGCCGCCGGCGGCTCAGGCGGGTGCAGGCGCGGTGGCCGCCTCCAATGCCGCCAGCCAGGCGATGGCCTGGCCTCGGTCGTCACCGCACATGTCAGGCTGGGGCTGCAGCCCGCCGCAGCACGCCGGCCTTGCGGGCTGGCCGAACAGTGCGCAACGCATGTCCGGCAGCAATTGCACGCAAGGCACCCCGGCAGGCTTGCCTTGCGGCATGCCCGGTATGGGAGAGGTAATCGACGGAGCAATGCAGCAGGCGCCGCAGCCCGGGCGGCACGCCAGTGAGGCGGCAGGGGCCGGCTTCATACCCAGCCTCGCAGCCAATACACCAGCAGGCCGGCATATTCCTTGATGATTGAGCGGCTGGCTTCCAGCGAGCGCATATGGGGCAGCCAAGGGTTCAGCGTGCCGTCGGCCGGCAGAACGATCTGCGGCGGGGTCGAGGCGGGAATGGCGTCGATGCCCTGCTTTGAAAACGCCGCCATGGCGCGCGGCATGTGCAGCGACGACGTGACCAGCAAAATGGTGTGAATGCCATGCTGCTTCAGTTCTTCTTCGGTCAGCATGGCGTTTTCGTAAGTGGTGCGGCTGGCGTTCTCGAGCAACAGCGCGTCGTCCGGCACCCCTTGCTGCTTCATCAGGAAGGCCATGCCGCGGGCTTCGCTTACGTCGCCTTCCAGGGCGCCGCCTGAAAGCACCACCTTGGGGGCGCGCTTGGCTTCATACAGTTCCACCGCCGTGTCCACGCGCACGACGGCCGTTTCCTTGTCATAGGGCAGGAACCAGTTCGCGCGTCCGTTGGCCGTATTGCCGCCCAGCACCACGATGGCGTCGGCCGCGGGAAGTTCGGTTGGCGGTCGGTGCGGAAAGCGCGATTCAAGCGAGCCTCCCAGCCACAACGAGGTGGCCGGCAGCGACCAGGCAAGCAGCCAGGCCAGGCCGACGGCGGCCAGGGCCAGGCCGGTGCGGCGCAGTCGGAAAAGTCCCAGGACCAGACCCAGCACGACCAGGGTCACGCAGAGATTCTGTGGAATGATCAAATTGGCCAGGTAATTCGTCATCATCGTTCAGTCAGGGCTGTACTGGGGCCCGGTCGAGCAAGGCGCAAGCCTCGCGCTCCACATCTGCCGCGTCCGGCCAATTCTGCTCAGCGCCCACGCACACGGCACGGGGCGACCAGGGCCCGGTACGGGCCGGGCTGGTAACGCCGAACAGCGTCAACTGACGGGCGCCCGCGGCGGCGGCCACATGCGACACCCCCGAATCATTGCACACTACCAATGCCGCACGGGTGGTCAGTGCCGCAAATGCGCCCAGGGCCACCGGCGGCAGCAGCAGGGCGGTGGGGGCGTTGCGCCGGGCCTCTTCGACCTCCGAAGCCGGAGGGCACATTACCACGGTGTGGCCCCGATCCTGCAATGCGCGGGTCAGCTGATCGAAGCCGGGCCAGACTTTTACCCGCCCCTTGTGCAGCCCCGTGGCGGTGGGTGCGATCAGCACGAAGGGGCCGTCTGTCAGTTGCGCGGCCCGCAGCAGCGCCGCGGCGGCCTCGCGGTGGCGGCTGGTGAGTGGAAGGCCCAGTTCGGGGGCTGGTTCCGCAGCACCGGGTGGAAGACCCCACCGCCTCAAGGCCTCGCGCGTAAGGTAATGCCACGACTGAACGGCATGCAGGCCGGCGGGCGGTTTGGCAATCGGCCAACGCAACAGCAGGCTGCGGCCGTCGTCGCGATAGCCGGCGGCCGGCAGCCCTGCCAGGCGGAACACCGCCGCGCTGGACAGCGAGTCGGGCAGCGCCAATCCCTTTGCGTCTGCGGGGTTTGCCAGGGCACGGCGATGCTCGCGCACGGCTCGGGCGTCATCCCATAGTCGGCCGCGCATCGGTATGAAGCCCTGCTTGTCGACCCCCTCGAGCAGGTCTTGCGCCCAGGGGCGTGCGCACACCACCAGCGGCAGCCCGGCTTGCCGCAACAGGGCCAGGCTGGGCAGGCTCATGCATACATCGCCCACCCAATTGGGCAGGCGGACATACAGGCAGGAATTCTCGGGCATGGGCAGAAGGCAAAGGTGGGGAGACAGGCGAACGGTACAATCCGGGCACAATTGTATTAAAGCGAGTCGCCCCTTGAATTCTGCCGCACGCCACGCACCTGCCGGGTCCCATCCGGTCAAGGCCGAACTCTGGAAACGCGTCTACAGCCGCGTGGGTTCGTACTGGAAGGGCTTGCTGCTGGCCATCCTGCTGATGGCCGGCGCTGCCGCCACCCAGCCCACCCTGGCCATCATCATGAAGCCCCTGCTCGACGACGGTTTTACCGGCGCCAAGCCGTATTACGTCTGGGCGCTGCCCCTGGCGGTCATCGGGCTCATCTTCCTGCGCGGCGTTTGCAACTTCTTCAGCGATTATCTGCTCGCGTGGGTTGCCAACAACGTCCTGCTGGGCATCCGGCGCGACATGTTCGACCGCCTCCTGTCGCTTCCCGATGTCCATTTCAAGCGCGGCGACACGGGTCGCCTGCTCAACCGATTCACCATCGACGCCGGTAACGTTACCGGCTATGCCACGGACGTCATCACGGTACTCGTGCGCGAGACGCTGGTCGTCATCGCCCTGATCGGTGTGCTGCTATACATGTCCTGGATGCTGACGCTCATCATCCTGGTGATGTTGCCGGTGTCTGTCCTGATCGCGCGCGTCTTCATCCGCCGGCTCCGGCGCATCAACCGCGAAACCGTCAACATGAACGCGGAGCTCACGCGAGTGGCCAGCGAAGGCATCAATGGCCAGAGGGTCATCAAGCTCTTCGACGGCTACGAAGCCGAGCGCGGCCGTTTTGCCTTCGTCAATGCGCGGCTGCGCCGCTACGCCATGCGCACGGCCACGGCCGACGCCGCCATGACCCCGCTTACCCAGGTGTGCATCTCGATTTCCGTCGGAGCCATCATCGCGGTGGCGCTCAGCCAGGCCAACAGCGGCACGCTCACCGTGGGTAGCTTCGCTTCATTCATGGCGGCCCTGGCGCAGATATTCGACCCCATCAAACGCCTCACCAACCTGGCCGGCAAAATGCAGAAGATGCTGGTTGCCGCCGAAAGCGTATTCACCCTGGTCGACCAAGAGCCCGAAGTCGACACCGGCACGCGCTCATTGCCCGAGCCGGTCAAGGGCAAAATCGAGTTCCGCGCGGTCAATCACCGCTTCCACGACGCCGACCGGGATACCGTCAGCAATGTATCGTTCCAGGTAGAGCCGGGCCAGACCGTCGCCCTGGTCGGGCGTTCGGGCAGTGGCAAGACCACGCTCGTCAATATGTTGCCGCGCTTCGTGGTGCCTGATTCAGGCAGCATTCTCGTCGACGACATACCTATCGAGGAACTGAGTCTGCGCAGCCTGCGGTCGCACCTGTCCCTGGTCAGCCAGGACGTGGTCCTGTTCGACGACACCATCGCGGCCAACGTGGGCTATGGCGCCCTGGGCCAGGCCAGTGACGAGCAGGTTCGTGCCGCGCTCGAAGCGGCAAATCTGCTCGACTTCGTCGAAGGGCTGCCCCAAGGAATGCACACACTCGTGGGCGAGAACGCGGCGCGTCTGTCGGGCGGCCAACGTCAGCGCCTGGCCATCGCGCGGGCGCTCATCAAGAACGCGCCCATTCTCATTCTCGACGAAGCCACCTCCGCGCTGGATAACGAGTCCGAAAGGCAGGTGCAGGCGTCGCTCGAGCGCCTGATGCGCGGTCGCACCACGCTGGTCATCGCCCACCGCCTGTCCACGGTGCAGAACGCCGACCGCATCATCGTGCTGGACGCTGGCGAGATCGTCGAGCAGGGCCCGCACGCCGAGCTGCTGGCCGCCCAGGGCCTGTACGCCTCTCTTTACAACATGCAATTCCGTGAAGACTGAAGGCCTTCCGCCCCGGTCCGGCAGTGAAAACGGCCGGTCAGTCCGGCGGCCATGGTGAGAGTAGAGGGGGCCATCCCCGGCGGGGCAAGTCATGCAGGCGTGCGGTGCCGTCACTCTGAAGCAGGGGGACGTGCCCGCCTCTCCGATGGATGGCCGTTTCCCGTCTCCTGCTGCCCCTTTGTTCGCCCGTCCCGGCAGTGAAAACGGCCGGTCAGTCCGGCGGTCATGGTGAGAGTAGAGGGGCCCATCCCCGGCGGGGCAAGTCATGCAGGCGTGCGTTGCCGTCACACGGTGCTGGGCAGGACGTGCTTCCCGCGCGATGTGCGACGCCAGCGTGGCCCCGCAAGTTACGCCGGCGCGTCCGGGGGAAATTGCACTTGAATTCTTGGCCCGGCCGCGGGGTCGTAGAAGACGGGGTGTTCGCCCGTGTGTCCGATGGCGACGTTCCGATCAGATGCGGCCGGCTCCCCGACCTGGGCGCCGCGGAATATGGGCGCGCACAACCATGCATGAACCTGGCCCGAGACCCCATTCCCTCAGGCCAGCCCGCCTTGGTGGGCGGTGGTGATCGCCTGCGGCTCAGCGGCGCCCGGCCTGCGCAGCCGCTACCCTCACGGTCAGGTCAGAATGATGTCGTACTGTTCCTGCGAATATGCCGTTTCCACTTCCAGCGACACCGGCTTGCCGATGAAGTCGCCCAGCATGGCCAGATGCTGGCTTTCTTCTTCCAGGAACAGGTCCACCACATCCTGTGAGGCCAGAATGCGGAACTCGCGTGGGTTGAACTGCCTTGCCTCGCGCAGAATCTCGCGCAGAATCTCATAGCAGACGGTGCGTGCCGTACGCACCGTGCCCCGCGCTTCACACATGGGGCAGGGTTCGCACAACTGGTGTGCCAGCGAGTCCCGAGTGCGCTTGCGGGTCATCTCGACCAGTCCCAACTGCGTAAAGCCGTTTACCGTCATCCGCGTGCGATCCCGCGCCAGCGCCTTTTTCAGCTCGGCCAGCACGGTCTCCCGGTGCTCCGGGTCTTCCATGTCGATGAAGTCGAGAATTACGATGCCGCCAAGATTGCGCAGCCGCAGTTGGCGGGCAATGGCCTGCGCCGCTTCCAGGTTGGTCTTGAATATGGTGTCGTCGAAATTGCGCCCGCCAACAAAGCCACCTGTGTTCACATCCACCGTGGTCAGTGCCTCGGTCTGGTCAATGATGAGATATCCGCCCGACTTCAAGTCCACCCGGCGAGACAGGGCGCGCGCGATCTCTTCGTCGACGTTCGCCGTGTCGAACAGGGGCCGTTCGCCGCTGTAGTGCTGTATGCGATCTGCGACGGACGGCGTGTACACCCGTGCCCATTCCATCAGCGCGGTCGTGGTGGTGCGCGAATCCACCTGTATCAGCCCTGTATGGGCGCCCACCATGTCGCGCAGCACCCGCTGCGCAAGGGTCAGGTCCTGATGCAACAGCGCCGGCGCAGGCTGGCTGCGCGCCGCCGCCTGCACACGGCTCCACAGCTTGCGCAAATACGCCAGGTCGGCGCTCAGCTCTTCGTCGGTGGCGCCTTCCGCCTGAGTCCGTACGATCAAGCCGCCTTTCTCTTCCTCCGGTATCAGGGCCTGCAGGCGCTCGCGCAGCTGCATGCGTTCCGTTTCCGATTCGATCTTCTGCGAGATGCCGATATGCGGATCATGCGGCAGGTACACCAGCATTCGTCCGGCGATGCTGATCTGCGTGGACAGTCGGGCGCCTTTGGTGCCCAGCGGATCTTTGATCACCTGGACCATCAGAGTCTGGCCCTCGAACAACAGCTTTTCGATGGGCGTGGGGGTCAGCCCCTGGCTGCGCTCGCTACGGTTCTCGCGCAAGTCGGCAATATGGATGAATGCCGCCCGTTCCAGTCCGATGTCGATGAACGCGCTCTGCATGCCGGGCAGCACGCGGACTACGCGTCCTAGATAGATGTTGCCAACGTGGCCACGCTGAATGCTGCGCTCCACATGAAGCTCCTGAACCGCGCCTTGCTCTACTAGCGCGACCCGCGTTTCGAAGGGGGTGATATTGATCAGGATGTCTTCACTCATGGGCTGGCGTAGCGTCGTGGTCAAGCTCGAATAGTAAACGGTGCCGCAACGGTGGCAAGGGCCGGGCCCGTGCTGCCGGGCGAGCGGCGCCGGCGAGGGCGGTCTTGCCGGCACGGCGTCAAAATTTAGTGTATAGTTTCGTTCTTTCGGGCCGCGCAGCGATGTCCGGCCACGAAGCAGCAGTGAAGAAAGCGGCG